>DATDEG010000211.1:0-8204 GCA_036523465.1 bacterium | reverse complement strand
GGTGAACGAGGACGATGCGCGCGCCAAGAATCTGAGCCCGGATCAGTACGCTCAGCAACAGGCGGAGCAGTGGCGGAAGGGCCTGGCGGCCTGGGGGCAGGATGGGGAGCGCATCCGGCGGCTGCGCGCTGCGGCCGAGTTCGCGATCTACACGCCAGGGAGCACCGCTGGGATTCCCCTGTCGATCATGGCGTCGTTCGCCGCCCCGCCGCCGGCCATCCGCGACGATGCCGAGCTACTCGCTGAACGTGTCGGGACCACGGCGACCAGCCTGCTGGCGCTCCTGGGCATCACGGCGGATCCGATCCAGAGCCGGGAACACATCCTGCTGGCAACCCTGTTTGACGCCGCGTGGAAGGCGGGACGGGATCTCGATCTGCCCGGCCTCATCCAGCAGATCCAGAAGCCCCCGGTTGACCGGATCGGTGTCCTCGATCTTGAGACGTTCTATCCCGAACGAGACCGGTTCGGCCTGGCGATGCGGGTGAACAACCTCCTGGCCGCCCCCGGATTCGGGCCCTGGCTCCAAGGCGAATCGCTCGACGTGGGCCGTCTCCTCTATACTCCGGCGGGAAAGCCGCGCGTGGCCGTGATGTACATCGCTCACCTCAGCGACGCGGAGCGGATGTTCTTCGTCTGCCTGCTGCTGAACCAGGTCCTCGGGTGGATGCGGACGCAGTCCGGGACGAGCAGCCTCCGCGCGATCCTTTACATGGACGAGATCTTCGGCTTCTTTCCGCCCGTCGCCGAGCCCCCATCCAAGCGGCCGCTGCTGTCGCTGCTCAAGCAGGCCCGGGCGTTCGGGCTGGGCATCGTCCTTGCGACACAGAACCCGGTCGACCTCGATTACAAAGGGCTCGCCAACACCGGCACGTGGCTCATCGGCCGGCTCCAGACGGACCGGGACAAGGCGCGCGTGCTGGAGGGGCTCGAAGGAGCGGCGGTGGGGAAGGGCGGCTTCGACCGGGCGGAGATCGATGTCCTGCTGGCCGGACTGAAGAGCCGGATCTTCCTCATGCACAACGTCCATGAGGACGCGCCGGTGGTGTTCGAGACCCGCTGGGCGATGTCGTATCTCCGGGGCCCTCTGACGCGCGAGCAAATCAAGACGCTGTCAGAGCAACGTCCCGCGCCGGACGGAGCAGTGAAGGCGGAGTCACGCGCTGAACCTGTCGCCGCTCGGGCTACGGTGACGGTGGCACCGGTGGTTGCTCAGGCCAGGCCGATGCTCTCACCCGAGATTCCTCAACACTTTCTCCCGGCGCCGTCTCCCGTTCCCGCGGGCGTTGGGGTCACATACACGCCCGGGCTCTATGGCGCAGCGATCCTGCAATTCACCGATGAGAAGAAGAAGATCGACGTGTCGCGAGACGTGGCCTTCATCGCGCCGCTGCGGGAAGGAGCCGTGCCGGTTGATTGGACGGCCGCGGCGCCAGTGAACGTTGCGCCTGCGCAGCTCGGGGCGGATCCGGGCGTTCCCAATGCCGGGTTCGCGGCGCTTCCGGCGCCGGCGGCCAGAGCGAAGAGTTATGACGCGTGGACGAAGGAATTCGCCCGCTGGCTATCTCAGAGTCAGGAGGTCACGTTGTTCAGGAGCGCGATGACGGGTCTGGTTTCGCGGCCGGACGAGGCCGAGGGGGATTTCCGCGTGCGGGTGGCCGGCGCATTCCGGGAACGCCGCGACGCGGAGACGGCACGGCTTCGCGAGAAGTATGCGCCGAAGATCATGGCCCTCACAGAGCGGATCCGGCGGGCCGAGCAGGCGGTGGCCCGGGAACGGGAACAGGCCCAACAGCAGCGTCTCCAGACCGCGGTGTCGGTAGGGGCGACCATCCTCGGCGCATTCGTCGGCCGCAAGGCGGTGAGCGCGACGACGCTGGGGCGCGCCACGACGGCGGCCCGGGGCGTGGGGCGGGCGGCGAAAGAAGCCCAGGACATCGGGCGGGCACAGGAGAGCGTCGAAGCCCTCCAGGCACAGCTGGCCGCTCTCGAAGCCCAATTCGAGGCGGAGGCGGGCGCGGTCGCGGGTGCCGCGGTCGCTCAGACGGAGGCGCTCGAGTCGGTCACCCTCAAACCGAAGCGGACGCAGATCGCCGTGACCCTGGTCACGCTCGCCTGGTCTCCTCGACTACCGCAATGACCTCACCAGATCGGCTCAAGATCCGCGTGGCAGTCCGAGCCGGTGTGGCAGGGGCGCGCGTCGGGTCGATTCCCCCAGGTTTCATTCGACGTACTAGGGGGACGATTGTGATGTTCCCCGAGAGAAGCTCTTGGACCCGGTGACGTCCGCGGGCCAGTTGGCTGGGCTCTTGGAAGGGTAGAATAGGTACAGGAGGTGAGGAACCATGGCGATGCATGCGAAAATGCTGGAGCACATAGAGCAACACGTCAAGTGGCCGGCGACGAAGCAGGAGCTGACTGCCACCTGTAACATGCACAAAGACGACGCATCCTTCCCGGCCGATGAGCGTCAGAAGATGATCACGGCGATCGAAGCCCTTCCCAACGATCCGAACAGGCGCTATACGATGGCGGAGTTCCGTCAGAAGATGGCGGCGTAGCACCACGCCTGCGGGCTGACCACCGAGGACCTGGGGCAGCATCAGAGGACGAGGCTTCTAGAGAGATCCGGTGCCGTCCATCTCAGCGATCACGGACCGCTCCATGGTCCCATCATGGAGCGGTCCTTCGCGTTCCCAAAGGAGGAGGAGTATGACTTTCACAGCCACGACGTTGTCGCCGCTGGTCGCCCTGATCGCCGGAATCCTGATCCTCATCATGCCCCGGCTGCTGAACTACATCGTCGCCCTGTACTTGATCCTCATCGGACTGATAGGGTTGTTCGGCCGCTGACCGAATCGTCTATCTGATCACCATTCTCCACGTCCGGCCGGAGGGGTCATGGCCTACGTTCCAGCCGCCGACCGCTACGACGGGATGGGTTACCGCCGCTGCGGCCGCAGCGGGCTCCAGCTCCCGCTCATCTCGCTCGGCCTGTGGCAGAACTTCGGTGCGGATCGCCCGCTGGAGCCCATGCGGGCGATCATCAGGCGGGCGTTCGATCGAGGGATCACCCACTTCGATCTGGCGAACAACTATGGCCCCCCCTACGGGTCGGCGGAGGAGAACTTCGGGCGGATCATGGCCTCCGACCTCGCCCCCTACCGCGACGAACTGATCATCTCCACGAAGGCCGGGTACGATATGTGGCCCGGCCCCTACGGCGAGTGGGGCTCTCGCAAGTACCTGCTGGCCAGCCTCGATCAGAGCCTGCGGCGGATGGGACTGCAGTACGTCGACATCTTCTATTCTCATCGCTCTGATCCGAGCACGCCGCTGGAGGAGACCATCGCCGCGCTGGACGCGGCGGTCCGCGCGGGTAAGGCACTCTACGTCGGGATCTCATCGTACTCCGCCCGGCGAACCCGGGAGGCCGCCTCGATCCTGCGCCGGCTGGGCACGCCCCTGCTCATCCACCAGCCGTCGTATTCGATGCTGAACCGGTGGATCGAGGAAGGGCTCCTCGAGGTGCTTGCGGAGGAGGGCGCCGGCTGTATCGTCTTCTCTCCACTCGCCCAAGGCCTGCTGACCGACCGGTATCTCACCGGGGTGCCCACCGGCTCACGGGCGAGCGAGCCGGGAACGCTCTCCACTAGAGTGCTGACCGAGGAGAACCTAGCGAAAGTGCGCGCCCTCAAGGACATCGCCGTGCTCCGGGGACAGACCCTCGCCCAGATGGCGCTGGCCTGGTCGCTGCGCGATCCGCGTGTCACCTCCACCCTGATCGGCGTCAGCAGCGCGGCGCAGCTCGAAGAAGATCTCGGCGCGCTCCGCAAGCTGGATTTCTCCTCCGATGAGCTGGCCGCCATCGACCGCCATGCCACGGAGAGCGGCGTCAACATCTGGGCCCGATCCAGCGCGGATTGACACGATCTGAGTGAAAAACGGCCGGCCGGATTGCCGCTGCCCTACTTGCTGCCGTGATGGATCGCGCTCCAGATCTTTCGCGGGATGAGCGGCATGTCCAGATGCCGTACACCGAACGGCGCCAGCGCATCGATCACGGCATTCACCACAGCCGGCGCTGCCCCGATGGTCCCGGCCTCCCCCACACCCTTCGCGCCGAGAGGGTTGAGAGGTGACGGCGTCTCCGTGCGCAGGGTGACGACGGGCGGCATCATCGTCGCCTTCGGGATCGCGTAATCGGCAAGTGATCCCGCGATCAACTGCCCGAGCGGATCATACGATGCCTCTTCGTACAACGCCTGGCCAAGCGCCTGCGCCACCCCGCCGTGGATCTGCCCTTCGACCAGGAGCGGGTTGATCACGATTCCGCAGTCGTCCACCGCGACATGCTGCAGCAGCGCGACGCTGCCGGTGTCGGGATCGACTTCGACGATCGCCACGTGCGTGCCAAAGGGGCAGGTGGACTCTCCGACGGAGAACCGCCCGGAGGCCGACAGGGTGCGGCCGTCAACGACCTCGGCCAGCGCGATGCTGCGGGCCGGCACGCCGGCGACGTAGATGCGTCCCTCGGCCAGCACGAGGTCTTCTGCTGCAGCCTCGAGCCGGCGGGCTGCCCGCTCCAACACCTTGCGCCGCAGCGTCTGTGCCGCCCGGTGTACGGCCGATCCCCCCACGACCAGCGTCCGGCTGCCGGCTGTGCCGTCGCCCTCGGGGATGAGCGCGGTGTCTCCGGTGACAACCGTCACCTCTCTGATGTCGACTCCGAGCGCGTCGGCGACGATCTGGGCGAATCCCGTGGCGCCGCCCTGCCCGTGCGGCGAGGTGCCGCTGTAGACGGTGATCCTGCCGCCGGGGTCGAGTACGGTGCGCGCCGTGTCGCTTCCGTAGGTGCATGACTCCACGTAACTGGAGAGCCCGATCCCGACGTACCGGTGCCGCTCACGCTCCTGCAGTTGCTGCTGCCGCCATCGCGCGTATCCGGACGACTCCAGAGCCCGGTCCTGGGCCGCGGGGTAGTTGCCGCTGTCGTACACCGTCCCGGATGGTGCTCGATAGGGAAACTGATCAGGAAGAATGAAATTGCGGCGCCGGATCTCGGCGGGATCCAGTCCGAGCTCGGCGGCGAGGATGTCCATGGCGCGCTCGAGGTAGAACGTGGCCTCCGGACGTCCGGCGCCACGGTAGGCGCCGGTTGGGACCTTGTTGGTGTAGGCTTCGACCAGCTCGACCTCCGCGCGGCGAATATCATAGGGCCCGGTCGCCATCTCCAGGGTCAACGACGGCACAAACGCGGTCGTCGACATGAGATAGGCGCCGACATCGGCCACCACGCGGAGGCGCAGGGCGTGGACCCGGCCGTCGTGTGAGGCGCGCAGCGTCACGTCGGCGAACTGGCTGCGCCCGTGGCAGGTCGTCATCAAGTGTTCCCGCCGGCTCTCGACCCACTTCAACGGTCGCCCGATGCGCATCGCCAGCAGCGGGACGAGAAACTCTTCGGGGTAGATGATCCCCTTGGCGCCGAAGCCGCCGCCAACGTCCGGTGCGATGACCCGCACCGTCACATTCCGGGATACGAGCGGGGCGAGTTCGTCACGTAGCCCGTGCGGCATCTGCGTAGACGACCAGACGGTGAGCGTCCGGTCGGACTCAGACGGTGGCACGGCGAGTACCGCGCGTCCCTCCAGGGTGATCGGTGCGACCCGTTGATGGATGATCCGCTGAGTGATAGAGACGTCGGAGCCGTCTACCGCACGGGCGGCCCCCCCGAAGGCCCACCCCTCACGGTAGGCAACGTTTGTCCTGAGCTCCCGATGGATGATGCGCGCACCGGGCCGGAGCGCCTGCTCGGGATCGGTGACGGCCGGCAGGGGATCGTAGTCGACTTCAACCGCGTCCGCCCGATCCAGTGCTTCCGCCGGCGTGCGCCCGAGGACGGCGGCGACGGGCTGGCCCAGGTAGCATACCTGGTCCTTGGCCAGCATGGGATGCCGGGCAAACTCACCTTCCTCGACTTCCCCCGGCAGGTAGATCGGCTTGCGGAAGACGTCCGCGGTGATGAACTCGAAGTTGCCGTGGCGGCCGGCACGGCGGATCCGTCGGATCCTGGCATGCGCATGCGGGCTGCGGACCATCGCCACGTGCCACACGCCTGGCGGCGTAAGGTCGTCGACGAATGTGCCGTGCCCCTCGAGAAGCCGGTGGTCTTCGATCCGCCTGACACGGGCGCCGCGATACACAGTTCTGGTCATCGTCGGACCGGGAGCATCACGTTCGGTTGCACACTGCTGGGTTTCGGCGTGCGCCGCCGGAATGACTGCCTCGGTCGGCGGCGTTGTGCGGCACGGCTGCCCTGATTCTCACCGTCCCCAAGAAGGGGGGACAATACGTCGGAGAGCGCCCTCCTTCCCTCTAAAAGTGTATGGGTACGCGACATACGGCCACACGGATTGACCCGGATGGCCTCCTCTGGTAAACTACCTATAGTGGCAATCCGGACCTGGCCGGGGGGACCGGCTGGGACCAGGAGCCAGATGGTAATTGGGGGGAAAACCAGGCCCCCGCTACGAGAAGTGAGGGCTTCCGGTATGGGGGCCCTCTCTTCATGGACGGAAGTGAGGGATGAGCACGTGAAGACCCACAAGCACACGCATCAGCCCAAGACCAACCGGGGCCTCTGCCTCCGGTGCCGGAAGCGCCTTCCGCCCGTGGCTCGGAAGCACCGAGATCCCTTCTGCTCGCGCGTCTGCGCCGAGGCGACGTACGGAACGGGGCGGCGCAGCGAGACCGGACGGTTGGTCATTGGCGGTTTGCCCATCGTTCCTGCCTAGCCTATCCGTATTGCCGGATAACACAGCGCGCGGACCTTCCTCCGTCTCATCCTCGAAATCGACGGTCTCGTGTCTGCGCCGGCGCGGCGATGAGTCCCCTGGTGCACAACTCCCCGGCTTCGTGTCCCGCGCGGCATTGAGAGGGAGGGACCCGTGATCGAGAACGCCGTGAAGCGAAAGTTGGCGCAGGGCCTTCCGGTTGTTGGACACTGGATCAGCCTCCCGTCGCCCTCCGTCGTGGAGATCATGGCCGGTTTCGGCATGGACTGGCTGCTCATCGACACCGAACACGGCCCCGCCTCCGGCGAGCGCGTGGAGGACCTCATACGCGCCATGCAGGGCACGAGCGTGACGCCGTTCATGCGGGTGGCGCGAAACGACCCGGCGCTGATCAAGCAGGCGCTCGACCGTGGCGCGTTCGGGGTCTTGGTGCCGCTCGTGAACACCGTAGATGACGCCCGCGCAGCGGTTGCAGGCGCCAAGTACCCGCCGGACGGGATTCGCGGCGTGGCAGGGACCCGCGCGAACCGGTACGGGGCCGACTTGCCGGAGTACTTCGCGGCCTGGAACCGCGAGGTGCTGGTTGCGGTACAGATCGAGACAGCAGAGGCCGTGCGGAACGTCGAAGCGATCGCCGCCGTCCCCGGGATCGACGTCCTGTACATTGGCCCAAATGACCTCTCCGCGAGCCTGAGCCAGTTCCGACGGTTCGATGCGCCCGAGTTCAGGCGCGCCGTCGATGCGATCCTCCAGGCAGCGAAACGAGCCGGCGTGACGGCAGGCTATCACACCGCGAGCGTCGAGGAGGCCTTGGAACGGGTGGAGCAAGGTTTCCGCTTCGTCGGATTGAGCACTGATGCCCGGCTGCTCGCCGCGATCATGGGAACGACCTGGGAACGACTTCGCCAGGGACTTCCGAGCCGAGCTCCGCGATAGCACACCCCGCGTGTCCGATTTCCACCGATGGAGTAGCTCGCGCTGCAGACCCTAGAAGCCGATGCTGGCGCCTCCGTCCACCGGAAGCACGACTCCGGTGACGTACCGGGCCGCCGGGGAGCACAAGTAGACCGCTGCATATCCGACGTCTGACGGGTCTCCCAGACGACCCAAGGGCGTCCGTTGGAGAACCTTGGCCCGCCGGGCAGGATCACCTTGATGGGCGGCGCGCGTCATCGCCGTGTCGATCCATCCGGGGGCGATCGCGTTCACCCGCACGCCGCGCGGTGAGAATTCTGTTGCCAGCGACCGTGTCAGCCCAAGGAGGCCCGACTTGGCGACGGTGTACGCGGACACCTGGGGGATCCCGAACAGCGCGGCCATTGAGAGGATGAGGACGATCGATCCGCGCTCACGCGCCATCATCCGGCGCCCGCATTCCCTGGAGAGCGCGAACGCGCCGGAGAGGTGGGT
>DATDEG010000210.1:0-2351 GCA_036523465.1 bacterium | reverse complement strand
GCGATGACCTTCCCCGGGTGCAGCGTCTTCCGCTCCCCGGTGATCACGCCACGTGCGATGAGTTCGATGATGCCGTCACTGAACAGCTCCGTGTGGATGCCGAGGTCCTTGTGGGTGCCCAGCCGGTTGAGGACCGCGTCGGGGATCGCCCCGATCCCGGTCTGCAGCGTCGCGCCGTCGGGGATGAGCGCGGCAACGTGGTCGGCGATCCGCTGCACGGTCTCCGAGGTGTCGCCCATGCGGATCTCCGGCAGCGGGTAGTCGACAGGGACGACGTGGTCGATCTTGGACAGGTGGATGAAACTATCGCCCAGCGTCCGCGGCATCCGCGGGTTCATCTCGGCGATGACGACCTTGGCCGACTGGGCGATCGGCTTCGTCATCCCGACCTCGATGCCGAAGGAGCAGAAGCCATGCTCGTCCGGGGGCGAGACGTGCACGAGCGCCACGTCAGGCGTGAGCAGCCCGCTCTTGAAGAGTTTGGGCACCTCGCTGAGGAACACCGGCGTGAAGTCCGCCCGGCCCTCGTTCACCGCCCCGCGGACGTTGTCGCTGATGAACAGCGTGTTCACGCGGAGGTGCCCCGCCATCTCGGGCGCGACGTAATCCGCCGGACCGATTGTCAGCACTTGCGCGATCTCGACGTCCCGCAGCTCCGGCGCGCGCTGGACGAGCGCGGCCAGCAGTGTCTGCGGCACGGAACAGTTGCCGGTGAGATAGACGCGCATCCCCGAGGTGATCCGGCGGACCGCATCATCGGCGGTGGAGACGCGTTCGGCATAGAGGGCGTGGACCGCGCTCATGGCCGGCTCACCTCCCGCGCGACGCCCCGGCGCACGACCAGTCCCTGGCGCAGGGCGAACGAGCGCCGGAGCGCATCATCCACGCCGTGCTCTCCCATGAGGAGCAGGTACGGAAGGACCGCATTGGCCCAGGCGTGACTCGCCGTGCGCGCCACCCGCGCCGGGACGTTCGGGACACAGTAGTGGATGACCCCTTCCTCTATATAGACCGGGCCGTCGAGCGTCGTGGGCCGGCTCGTCTCCACGCAGCCGCCCTGATCGATGGAGAGATCGATGATCACGGCACGCGGCCGCATGGCCCGGACCATACTACGCGTCACGACGATCGGCGCGCGCTGCCCGGCCACGTAGACGGCGCCGATGAGGACGTCCGCGAAGGCTACCGCCTTCTCGATGTTGTACGGGGTGGCGGTCATCGTCACGGCGCGCCCCTGCACCGCTTCGTCGATGACCCGCAGCCTCCCGGCGTCTCGGTCCAGCACCGTGACCTGGGCGCCCAGGCCCAGGAACATCCGGGCCGCGTTGGTGCCGACGACGCCCGCGCCGATGATGACGACGTTCGCCGGGGGAACGCCGGGAACGCCGCTGAGGAGGCTGCCTCGCCCGCCGACGTGATCGGCCGGCAGGCCGGTGGGCCGCGAGGTGAGGAGTCCGCCGGCGATGATCGGCGTCATCCGGCCGGCGACCTCACTGGTGGGGTGCAGGACCGGGAACGTGCCGTCTTCCGACTCGATCATCTCCGCCGCGATCGCCGTCATCTCGTGTTCGCGCAGCGCGATGAGCAGATCCGGTGAGGCCACCGTGTGATGGAGGAAGGCGAGCATCGTCTGCCCGTGAAAGTAGCCGTACTCGTCGGCGGTCGGCCGTGAGACCTTGACGACGACCTCAGGGCGGCGCCAGGCTTCCTCCGTCGAGTAGACGATCGTGGCCCCCACCTGCGCGTACTCCCGGTCGTGGAATCCCGCTCCGCGGCCGGCCCCCTGCTCCACGAAGACTCGATACCCTGCGCGCACGAGCGCGTCCGCGCCGGGGGGCGTCAGTCCTACCCGCTGTTCCGCGGGCCGGATCTCCCGAGGCACACCGATATCCATCGCCCGACTCCTCTACTCTGAATCACCAGAAGGTCTGACCTACTTCGAGCGTATGGACGACTTCGCAGGTGAACAATCGGTCCCCCGCCTGATTGCCCGGAAGACGGTCACCTTCACCAACTTCGTGGACTTCCTACCCGAGCCGCCGGGTGACATGGAGGATCGCTCCCCGGCCATCCGGAGCCGGCAGTAGGTCCACTCCGTCGGTGAGTTCCTCCAAGAGGGCGAGACCCCGGCCGGGGGTGGTGACTTCCGGCTTTCCGTTTCCCTGATCTCGGACGCTGAGGGAGACCGTGATGCCGTCGAAACCGATGGCGATCTCGACCGGCCCGGGCCGCCGGTTGTACGCGTGCAGGTACGCGTTCGCCAGCCCTTCGCCGACGGAGAGTTCGAGATCGGCGGCCTCGAGCATGCTGGCTCCAAACGAACGCGCCGCCGCGGCAGCCATCTTCCGCAG
>DATDEG010000209.1:0-13030 GCA_036523465.1 bacterium | reverse complement strand
CTTGCCACCGCTTTCGATCACTGCGTACATCGAACCGGCTTCACCATCCCTGCGGTCATGTTCATGCTGCGGTGCTGTTCGCTCGATCGACCACGCCATACTACCATATCACCCTCCCCCCAGCAACCGGCGGAGCCGCGCGAGCAGCCCGTTCCCCTGCGTCGCTGAGGCAGCGAGCGCAACCTCCTGCTCCTCATCGGGCTCAGTCAGCGGCATCGCGTCCGTCGGCTCGTGGTCGACCCACAGGATCTGCTCACCTTCGCCCTTTCGGGCCGCCTCTTCCAGCCCTTCCGCCGACGCCGCTTCAACAACGCGGAGGCGCTCCAGGTGCATGCCGTCGCGCCCGCGGAGTAGGATCCGCCTTCCGGTGCTGTCCTCCAACTGACGCATCCACCCATCGCCGTCCCGCCGCAAGGCGGCCTCGACGTCGGGGTGGACCTCCACGAGCACCGCGCGCCCTTTCGCCTGCCGCAGCGTCCGCCGCAACTCGCGGCGCAGCCGCAGACCCATCGTCTCCGGGGAGAGCACCCGGCCGCGGCCCTCGCAATACGGACAGGTGATACGCATGACCTCCTCGAGGTCCTGGTAGACGCGCTTACGGGTGATCTCCACTAGGCCCAGCGCCGTGAGATCGATGATGTGGATCTTCGACCGGTCGGCCCGCACCGCATCGGCGAGGGCGGCCATGACCTTCTTGCGGTGCGATTCGCTCTCCATGTCGATGAAGTCGATAAGGATGATGCCGCCGATGTCCCGCAAGGTGATCTGCCGCACGGCCTCGTCCACCGCCTCGAGGTTGGTGCGCAGGATGGTGCTGGCCAGGTCGGTCCGGCCCACGTACTTTCCGGTGTTCACATCGATGATCGTGAGGGCCTCGGTGCGATCGATGACGATGTACCCGCCGGAGCGGAGCCAGACTTTCCGCCGCAGCCCCTTCTCCAGTTCCTTCTCCACCCCGGTGTGCTCAAAGATGGGCGTCTCGCCGCGGTAGAGATGGACACGCGGCTTCAGCTGAGGGGCGAACGATCCCAGGAGATCCTGGACGCGCTGAAACTCCTCTTTCGAGTCGAGGAGGAACTTGTCCACCTCTTCGGTGAGGAGATCGCGCACGACGCGCCGGATGAGACGGAGGTCCTGATAGACGAGCGCCGGCGCCTTGCTCGCCTTGCTCCGCTCCTCCACACGGGTCCAGACCTGAAGGAGGAACTGGACATCCTGCGCAAGTTCTTTCTCCTCGACCCCTTCCGCCGCGGTCCGGACGATCAATCCTATCCCCTTCGGCCGCAGGCGGTCGGCGAGCGCCCGCAGCCGCTTGCGCTCCTGATCGTTCTCGATGCGCCGGCTCACCCCGACGTAATTCACGGTCGGCATGAGCACGAGGTAATGGGCCGGGATCGCCGCGTACGTCGTCACCCGAGCGCCCTTCGTCCCCATCGGCTCCTTGGTCACCTGGACGAGGATCTCCTGACCGACCCGTAGGCGCTGAGCGATGGCGCCGCGTCCGAAGGACTCCTCGACCTCCTCGCCGGCGAGGCGCTGCGAGCGGATGTCTCCGACGTGGAGGAAGGCGTTGCGTTCGAGTCCGATGTCGACGAAGGCCGCCTCCATCCCGGGCAGCACATTGGCCACGCGGCCCTTGTAGATGTTCCCGGCGAGCGGCTCGCCGCGTTCGACGAAGAGGTTAACGAGCCTGCCCTCGTCGAGCACGGCCACCCGTGTCTCAAACGGCTCGCTGTTCGCGATGATCTCCTTACTCATTGCGTCACTCTCCGACATCGCGTCTGGCGAGCCCGCGCCTCTGTTCGTACCGTCCGGCGCGGGCACCGCCTAGAACAGAATCTTCTTCCGCCGCATCCCGATGTTGATGAGCAAGCCGGTCGCGGCGAGCATGATCACAAGCGCGCTCCCACCGTGACTGATGAACGGGAGCGGGATACCGGTGACCGGCATCAACCCGACGGTCATGCCGACGTTGACGAAGACGTGAAAACCGATCATGGTGAGGACGCCGACGGCCATGAGCATGCCCAGCCGGTCCTTGGCCTGGACGGCGACCGCGCCGGCGCGCCACAGCCACAGCCCGAACAGGACGAGCATGAGGATCGCCCCGGCGAACCCCAATTCCTCGCCGACCACGGTGAAGATGAAATCGGTGTGCTGCTCCGGGATGAAGTGCAGGAGGTTCTGCGTGCCGTGGAGCAGCCCCTTGCCGAAGAGTTGCCCGGAGCCGACGGCGATCTTCGATTGGATGAGCGCGTAGCCGGCCCCCTGGGGATCGACCCCCGGGTCCAGGAAGACGATGAGACGCTTGCGCTGATACTCGTGCAGCATCTGCCAGACCACCGGCGCGGCGGCGGCGGCAGCGGCGCCCAATCCGGCGATGACGCGCATCGGCGCACCGCCGGCGAAGAGCATCGCGACGAAGATCGCCATGAGGACCATCGACGTGCCGAGGTCCGGCTGCTGCACGATGAGCAGGATGGGGATACCGGCGTGCGCGAGCAGGGGCAGGATCTGGCGCCAGGAGGTGATCTCTCGATGGCCGTCGATGTGCTTGGCCAGGGTGATGATGAGCAGCAGCTTCGCGATCTCGGACGGCTGGAAGCTGAAGGGTCCCAGCGGGATCCAGCGCTGCGCTCCCTGCGCGGTCCTGCCCAGCACGTCCACCGCAGCCAGCAGGAGCACGGTGCCCGCCAGGAGCGGCCGCCAGGCGCGGGCCAGCACGCCGTAGTCAATCACGGCGAAGAAGACCAGCAGGAACGCTCCGGCGATCGCGTGCAGCGCGCGGATGCGGACGAACGTCCAGGGATCGGGAGAGGTCCGGGTCGCGCTGTACAAGATGACGGCGCCTCCCACGACCAGCCCGAGTGTCGACGCCACGAGTACCCAATCCACGTAGCGCAAGATGCGCGGAGTCCTGACGTCGGTGCGCGGAGGATGCCGGAGCTGAGCCGAGGAGAGGATCATGGAGAGGTCTCCGGCGGCGCGGTTTGCGGGGACGGGGGAAACGCGGCCATGAAGACCCGCCCCACGATAGGGGCGGCGGAGAGCCCTCCGCGGAATCCATGCTCGACGAAGGCAACGACAACCAGCCGGGGGGCATCCGTCGGCGCGTACCCCGCAAACCACGCGTGCGGCTTCCCCCGGGGGTTCTCCGCGCTGCCGGTCTTCCCGGCGATGCTGAGGCCCTTGACCGCCGAGGCCCGGCCGGTGCCGCGCTCGGCGGCGGCCTGCAAACCCTCCCGCAGCACGGCGAGGGTCTGGGCACGGTAGATCCCCTCGCGCTGGACCACCGGCGGCACGGAGGTCTTCGACCGGTCGCGCTCGATGATGCCGAGCAGGAGATGCGGCTTCAGAAGCGTTCCTCCGTTGGCCACAGAGGCCATCATCCGGGCGACCTGCACCGGTGTGACCGTCACCGCACCCTGACCGATGGACATGTTGACGCTGTCGCCGGGATACCAGGGCTCGCCGACCAGGTCTTGCTTCGTGGACGGGCTCGGGATCGTGCCCGCGACTTCCCCTGAAAGCTCGATGCCGGTGAGCGCCCCCAGTCCCATTCGCTTCGCCTGGGCGGCGAGGCGCTCTCCACCCAGCCGGTACCCGAGGTTGTAGAACACCACGTTGATCGAGAACTGGATCCCCTGCATGAAGTTCACGGTGCCCCATGCTTTCAGATCGCGGAAGGTCCACGATCCCAGGCGGAAGTAGCCGGGGGCGTAGAACGTGCTCGTGCGGCTGACGATTCCCTCCTCGAGCGCGGCAGATGCGGTGACGATCTTGAACACCGAGCCGGGTTCAAACGCTGCGGAAATCGAGCGGTTGAGCATGGGCCGCAGGCGGTCTGTGGTCAGCCGCTGCCATCCGGCCGGAGAGATTCCCGTGGCGAAGAGGTTCGGATCGTAGCTGGGCATGCTCTCCATCGCCAGGATCCCACCGGTCCGGGGATCCATCGCAACGACAGCGCCGGACTTCTGGCCACTCGCCCGGAGCCCCTCCGCTGCCGCCCGCTGCAGGTCGAGGTCGAGGCTCAGAACGATGGACCGGCCGGGGATGGCCGGGACGCGCGAGATCTCGCGGAGCGGGCGGCCGACCGCGTCCACCTCCATCCGGAGCCGGCCGTCGATGCCGCGCAGGATCGGCTCGTAGGCCCGCTCGATCCCGGCTTTCCCGATGAGATCGCCCGGCTTATACTTCTGCTCGGGTCGCGCCGCGAGCCCGGCCTCGTCGATCTCGCTGACGTAGCCCAAGACGTGGGCGCCGAGAGGTCCGTACAGATAGTGGCGCACCGGTTCGGCGAGGATGATCACCCCGGGCAGATCGAGGCGGTTCTCCTCGATCATGGTCACGATGCGGGGACCGACATCCCGGCGGACGCGCACCGGGGCGAACGGCCGGTCGCGGTTTGCCGCGATGCGGGATTGGATCTCCTCCACCGGCAGATCGAGGATGGCTGATAGGTTGGCCAGAACCTCGTCTTGGCGCCGCAGTTCCAGGGGCAGGACGGCTACTGTGAACGATGGGCGGTTGCTCACCAACGGGCGGCCTTTGCGATCGTAGACGATCCCACGCGGTGCGGGAATCGTGTAATCGCAGTCCCGGTTCTCCTCGGACTGCTGTAGGTACCATGCTCCCTGCAGCACCTGCACCTGCCACAGGCGCACCACGAGCACGCCGATGAGGGCGGCGATGATGATGCTTAGGATCCGCAGTCGCCGCGAGGGCGGCTCGTAGTCCATACCGGTCCTATGCCCACCCCGAAACTTGCCCCGCAATCTTGCGGGACCCCACTGGAGAAACGCGTCGAGCTGTCCGGAGTCCCGGCTGCTACCGCGTGCGGGCGAGCCGGACCTCGACGCCCTTGATCGCTCGGAACAGGACGGGTGCAAGCGCTCCGTTGATCACCGCCTGCGTCAACATCCGTGGTGCCCACGCGGCGGGCGGACCGCCCAGCCCTGTGATCTGGCCGAGCAAGAGAAGGAGGACCTCACTGAGCAGGGTTCCTGCGAAGGCGGCGACGGCCGGCAACAGCGGATTCTCGAGATAGATGCTCCGCTCGAACAACCCTGAGGCGAATCCCACCACCATCTTGGTGAGTCCGTTGACGCCGAGCGGCCCCCCGCCCAGCAAGTCCTGCAGCAGCCCCGCCGCGAGGCCTGTGACCCCGCCGGCTTCAGCCCCCCGCAGGATGCCGACCGCCACCGCGATCGGCAGCAACGGATCCAGGATCGCCCCCGAAATCTCCACGCGCGCCAGCCAGGCGACCTGCACCAACCCCGCAGCGACGAGAAGGCCGCCGTAGATGAGCACCCTACTCACCTGGCCCCACGTCTGCGGCCCGACGCATCTCTCACCTAGCGCCGGGGCAGGAGGATGAGCACTTCCTCCAGCCGGTCCAGTGCAGCTGCCGGTTCCACCTCGGCTTCCTGCAGCAGCGCACCCTCCTCCCGTGTCACACTTCGAATCCGTCCGACGACCAGACCCCGCGGAAAGACGCCGCCGAGGCCGGAGGTCACCACCCGATCACCCGGTTTCAGCGCGGCGGCGCGGGAAAGGTACTTCAGACGAAGCGTTCCGCTGCCCCACCCCTCGACGACGCCGGCCGCGCGCGAGTCCTGCACGAGGACGCCCAGTGCGGACCGCGAGTCGGCGATCAGCAGGATCCGGGACGCCGTGGGCGTCACCTCGATCACGCGGCCGACCACGCCCTCCGGCGTTACGACCGGGCTGTTACGATCCACACCCTCGCGGCGGCCGCGATCTACGACAAGGGTCCCAAACCAGTGGCCCGGGTCGCGGCTGATCACCCGCGCGGCGACCGACCGATAGGCCACTCGTTCGCGGAGATCGAGCAGCCGCTCCAGCCGGTCGGCAGATGCCGCCTGCTCGCGCAGGGCCGCCGTCTCGCGTGACAACGTGTCGACCTGCGCGCGCAATCGCGCGTTCTCCACGCGCAGACGGCCGATCTCCGTGAATTGCTCCCACAGAGACTCCCCGCTCTCGGCCACCCGTACCATCCCGGCCTGGATGGGAAGAAGCGCGGTCAGGATGAGCGTGCCCAGCGGTCCGATCGCCCGCTGGTCGGAGGAGCGGAACTGTGTGGTGAGCAGTACGACGACGAACAGAAAGAGCGCCAGGAAAGCGGCGATCCGCCGCCGCCCCAGCAGGAGTTCGGTCACCGCCGCGCCTGCCTCATAGTCCGTTCGCACTCCGCATGCTACAGCTTCCGGGACGTGATCAGAACCCGCCGCAGTGTCTCGATCTCCTCCAGCGCCCGCCCCGTGCCCAGCGCCACGGCCGACATCGGGTCGTCGGTCAGCGTCACGGGCATCCCCGTCTCCTCGCTGATCAATCGGTCGATCCCCCGCAGCAGCGAGCCGCCGCCGACCATGATGATGCCGCGGTCGACGATATCGGCGGCGAGTTCGGGTGGGGTGCGTTCGAGGGTCTGCTTCACCGCCTCGACGATCTGTGCCACCGGCTCGGCCAGCGCCTCACGGACTTCCGAGCTCGTCATGCGTACCGTACGCGGCAGCCCGCTGACGAGGTCGCGGCCGCGCACCTCGACGGTCTGTTCCTCCTTCATCGGATAGGCCGAGCCGATCTGGATCTTGATGTCCTCAGCGGTACGCTCGCCGATGAGCAGGTTGTAGGCGCGCCGGCAGTACTGGATGATCCCTTCGTCCATCTCGTCGCCGCCGATGCGGATGGACCGGCTCGTGACGATGCCACCCAACGCGATCACAGCGACCTCTGTCGTACCGCCCCCGATGTCCACGACCATGCTGCCTACCGGCTCGCTCACCGGCAGCCCGGCCCCGATGGCCGCGGCCATCGGTTCCTCGATGAGGTAGGCCTCACGGGCTCCGGCCTGTTCCGTGGCATCGATCACGGCCCGCTTCTCGACGCCGGTCACCCCCGACGGGATGCCGACGATGACCCGGGGTCTCAGGAATGTCCGCCCCTTCAACCCCTTGCGGATGAAGTACGCCAGCATCGATGCAGTGGTGTCGAAATCGGCGATTACGCCGTCGCGCAGCGGGCGGGTCGCCACGATCTCTCCGGGAGTCCGGCCGATCATGCGTTTGGCCTCCTCGCCGACGGCGAGGATCTGCCCGTCGTCCGTGCGCTTCGCGACGACGGACGGTTCGCGGAGCACGATGCCCTCTCGCCGAACGTAGATGAGCGTGTTCGCGGTGCCGAGATCCACGCCCATGTCGCGGCTCAGCCTGCCGAAGAGCCAATCAAAAAGGGCCATCTTGCCCCCCGTTCCCGCGCGCTATCGCGCTGGCTCACCCCGAAAATCGCTGCCCAATCTCCGGGGACCTCAGCCCGCGGGCAATCTTCATCATACCCTACAACCCGTGAGCGCAAGGCGTGATGCCATCACGGAAACCCCTGCCGTTGTTCGCGAAGGCTCACGTACGTCCTCTCGCCGATGATGAGATGATCCAGCACCTCGATGCCGATGAGACGTCCCGCCGCGCGCAGTTGCTCGGTGATGAGCACGTCATCCCGGCTTGGCTCGGCGTGCCCCGACGGGTGGTTGTGCACGAGGATCAGCGCCGCCGCGCTGCGGCGGATCGCTTCCTTGAAGACCTCCCGGGGATGGACGGGGGCCGAGGCGAGGCCGCCGATGGAGACGTCGACGACATCGAGGATCTCGTGGCGCGTATTGAGGAGCAGCACCCGGAAGTGCTCCCGGTCAAACCGGCGCATCGGCGCGCACACCTCGGCAACCTCGGCGGCCGTGCGCACGATCCGCCGGCGGGGCTCCGGGACCAGGGCGCGGCGGCCGAGCTCTAGGGCGGCGAGGATCCGCGCCGCCGTGGCGTGTCCGACTCCCGGCACGCGCGAGACCTCTTCCACGGGCGCGCCCGCCAGGCGGGCGAGGGAACCGAAACAGGCGATGAGATCGGTGCCTGTGGCCAGCGCGGACCGGCCGGCCGTCCCCGTGCCGATGACGAGGGCGAGCAGCTCAGCGGGGGAGAGCGCGGAGGCGCCGTGGACGCACAGTCGCTCACGCGGGCGCAGTTCGGAGGGAAGGTGCTTGATCGTCACCGCCGTCTGAAGATACCACCGGCCTCCCCCCGGCCTCCATGCCACAGCCGGGCCAGGACGGCGCCGGTCTGCCGGCGCTGTCTCTGATCTCGGCCCTCTGGCAGCGGGGGAGTTACTGGAGCAGGCGGAGGATCCAGATCGCGATGATGATGCCGATGGGGACGGCCAGGTTCAGCCGCACGACGGCGCCGATCGTAAACCGCAGCACCTTGAGATCCAGGGTGAACGGCGGATCCACGCCGACGCTGAGATCACGGGAGAGAAAGGACAGGGCGGAGTAGCCGGACAGGGCTTCGGCGATGACCATCCCGAGCAGCGCCCCTGTGAAGATGACGAAGAAGAGCAGCCACCATGGGTTGCGCGCGCGTCTCGATGGTGATCTCATACCACGCCGTCCCCCCTGACGCGCCATCTCAGCAGGCAGTAGCCGAACGCCGTTTGTGGCCTTTCAGTTTGGACGAAGTGATTCCTGCCCCGCGGGGCGGGGCGCGACGGCGCGGGCGATCCAGATGCTGACCTCGTACAGGATGTACGTCGGGATGGCCATGAGCAACTGCGAGAAGACGTCGCCCCCCGGAGTGAGGACGGCCGACGCCGCGACGATGGCCAGCAGCGCATACTTGCGGCCCGCGGCCAGCGTGGCCGGCGTCACCACGCCGATCCGGGCCAGGAGCAGGATGACGACCGGAAGCTGGAACACCAGGCCGAATGCCAGAACGAACGCGGTGGCAAAGGACGTATACGCTCCGATGCTGATCATCGGCACCAGCGTCTCCGTCTGGTAGCTCAGGAGGAACCGGACGCCCACGGGGAGGATGGCGAAGAACGCGAACGCTCCGCCGGCCACGAAGAGGACCAAGGAAACCGGCAGCAGGGAGAGCGTGTACCGACGTTCTCTGGGCGTGAGGCCGACGGAGACGAACCGCCAGATCTGAATGAGGATGACCGGCAGGCTCAGGAATGCGCCGGTGAGAGCGGAGACCTTGAGCCGGATGAAGAATGCTTCGGTCGGTGCGGTGAAGATGACCCGTCCGACGGGACGGATGAGTACGGTCAAGACCCGCTCGACGAAGAGGAACGAGAGGACGGTTCCCACGCCGAACGCGAGCACAGCGATGAGCAGCCGGTGCCGCAGCTCCTCGAGGTGCTCGATCAATGTCATCGGCCGATCTTCCACGGGAACTCTCCTCAAAACACACAGGAGGCTGGACGCCTCCGAGGCAACGTCCAACCTCCCTCAGATGGTGCGTTTACCCGGCTGCGATTCTAGCTCCGCTTCTCAGGGTTGGACTTCTCGATCTCGTTCTCTGCATCCTTGACCGCGCCGCGAAACTCACGGATCGCCCGCCCCAGCGCCCCGCCGATACCGGCCAGACGCGTCGGCCCGAAGATCAACAGCGCAATCACGAGGATGACCATCAGTTCCGGCCATCCGACATTCGGCATAGCGCCACCTCCACCCCTGATTATACCGCGCGGGGAGAAACGCGTCCTCTCGCAATGTCGGCGTCGGATCGGATCTGCTCACACACCATCGGGTGCGCGGGCACCTCCCCCCTCCCGGTCGTGCGGATCCTCCCGCTGGCGCCCCCGGAGGCGTCGGCGCACCGCGGTGATGACGCCGGCCAGAGCCCCCGCGGCGACGCCGGCAGCCCAGGCCGGATTGTCCCGCAGGACGGCGCCGACCTGCCCGGCGATGTCGGCCCCGGCTGTGGAGGATCCCTTCGGGAGCGAGAACATCCGCCGGAGAGCCGATAATTCATCCGCGATGGCCTCCCGCAGGCGCCGGGCCTCGGGATCATCGGCGTGCGCGACGCGCGTCATCGTCGTCCCTCCCCTACTCTCTGCCGGATGGCCTCCCAGTCTGCCCGGAGGTCCTGGACGACGCTGATTCCCGGCCGGCGCAGGCGTGCGCGGGCCATGATGAGCAACCCCGCGACGACGGCAAGCAGAACGCCGAGGATGACCAGGGCCGCCAGCCAGGCGGGCATCACCGTCGCCAAGCCAAGGATGAGCGCGGTCACCAGCAGAGGGAGCGAGAGGAGGAGCAGCACGACCGCCGCCGCGCCGAAGACCACGCCCATCACCATCCTGCGCGCCGCCGACCGGACGTCCCCCTGCGCCTGCCCTAGACGCAACTGGACGAGTTCCCGGAGGTACTCCCACACCCTGGCCACCCGCGCTCCGGCCGTCGCTGGTTCCGGGACGTGCCCCCGTCCGTCGCCCACAGTTGGCTCCATACGTCACTCCTTCGCTCGTTGCGCTCCGATCGCCTCGCGCATCGCGGCTTCGAACGGTCGGAGTTGGAGGTTGAACGCCTGCACCGCCGCCGAGCTGTCGCAGAGGTTCTCTTCGAAGAGCGCCTGGGCCTCATCGTCTGTGATCGGCGGATTTGGGAGGATTGAGAACACGCGCACGACGGCGCGCACCGCCCATGGTGGCAGATGCAGCCTGCGGCGCCGCAGCCCGAGGACGTGCGCCGTCGTATCGACGATCTCGTTGTAGGTGAGGATCTGCGGCCCGCCGATCTCGAAGATCTGCCCCTCGAAGCTAGAACGCTCCACAGAGACCACAAGAGCGGGTAGAACGTCGTCGAGGGCCACAGGCATCAAGCGATACGCGCCCGAGCCCAACACCGGCACAAGCGGCGCGAGGGACGCCAGCGGCCCGAAGAGTCCACGTCCGCCGAACTGGAGCACCAACGGGTACCAGGGCCCGAACCGCACGACGTCGGCAAACTGGGCGGCCGCTCCCCCGCCGGGACCGATAAGGATGGAGGTCCTGAGGATCACCGCCGGGACGCCGGACGATCGCACGGCTTGTTCACCCATCCACTTGGAGCGCGGGTATCGCCTGGCCTGCGGATGCGCGCCGACGACACTCAAGTGGACGACTCGGTCCACTCCTGCCTCCCGCGCCGCCGCAGCGACATTCCCTGCTCCGACGTGGTTCACCGCGTCGAACGTTTCGTCTCCATGCTCGCGGAGGATGGCCACGAGATGGACCACCGCCCGGACCCCGGCGAAGGCAGCGCGGAGCGATGCGGGATCGCGCACGTCCGCGCGCGCCGCCTCGTACCCGGAGGCGCGCAGGGCGTCGACGTCACGGGGAGACCGGACGATGCCCCGGACTGGATACCCGAGATTGCGGAGATGACGGATAAGGCGGCGCCCCACGAATCCGCCCGCTCCGGTGACGGCCACGGGACGCGGCGCTCTGCCGGGAACGGCCATGCGCGGGGCTACCGGGAGCGAACGACGACGAACTCCGCCAGGCGGAGCAGGCTGTCTTTCGCCGCTCCATTGGGAATCGGTCGCAGCGCCTCCGCCGCGCGCCGGGAGAAACCCCCGGCGACATCGAGCGCATATTCGACGGCATGGTACCGCGCTAGAAGGTACGCAACCTCGTCCATCTGTCCGTCCCGCCGTCCGGAACCGATCAGCGTGAGCAGCCGGCTCCGATCGTCCGTGGACGCCGTCTGCAAGGCGCGGATCAGCGGCAGCGTCATCTTCCCTCCTCGGATGTCGCTGTGGATGGGCTTGCCCAACTCCTCTTCACGGCTGGTGAGATCGAGGGCGTCGTCGGTGATCTGAAACGCCATCCCCCACTCCAACCCGTAGGTACCCATCGGGTCGGCCGCCGCGGCGTTCCCCGCGACGAGGGCCCCGGCGCGGCACGCGGCGGAGAACAGGTGCGCCGTCTTGCCCCTGATGATCCTGAAGTAGACGTCCTCCTGGCCGTGCGGCTCGCTTCCGTACTTGATCTGCAGGATCTCGGCCTGGCTCATGTCGACCGATGCGGCGGCCATCGCCAGTGAGACGCCGGGGTCACGGACCCGGCTGAGGAGGTCGAACGCCTTGGCAAAGAGATGATCGCCCAGCAGGACAGCGATCTGATTCCCCCACTGGGCGTTGATCGTCGCTGCACCGCGGCGGACGTCCGAGGCGTCGATGATGTCGTCGTGGATGAGCGAGGCGACGTGGATGAGCTCGACCGCCCCAGCCACCCACAGCCGCGCCTCCCCCGCACCGCCGCCGGCTTGAGCGGCCAGACACACGAGGGCCGGCCGCACCATCTTTCCCGGCGTCGCCAGCACATGCCGGACGAGCTCCCCGATGAACGGATCGCGCGAGACGAGCTCCTGCTCCAGCAGATCGGCGACGGCGGCGAGGTCGTTCCATACCGGCCTGTAGATCGAGGTAAGATCAATCATCAACCCGGTGCCACATCACCAGTCTTGGACGCCGCCCCACTCGGATTGCCATCGGACAATCCTCGGGTGCACAGGGCGACCTCGGGGGCATTACTTCACGGTGATCGTCGCGTGCATCCCGGCTTCCTCGTGACCGGCGATGTCACAGAGGATGGTATACGTCCCGGGCTTGAGCGTGGCCGTAAGCTGCTTCGTCTGGCCGGGCTGGATCCCGTCGAGCCGCATGCCGGTCTCCTTGATCACGAAGGTATGTTCCACGGCACCCTCGTTCCTTACGGAGAAGATCACCGTTCCGGCTTGAACCGGGCCGACGGTGATTGCCCACTCCTTCTCCGTGACCGCCACCTGCGTTCCACCGGCCTGCCCGCCGCCCGGCTGCGCTCCACCGCCACCAGGTTGGCCTCCGCTCGGTTGACCTCCACCTCCCGGACCGCAGGCGACCGCAAGCACCGCAACCACAAACACGATCAGAACAACTCCTATCCGATACCGCATCATATCCCCCTTATGTCTCAGCGATCAGGCCAAACGACGCCACAAACGCGAGCAGCGCGAACCAGAAGATGTAATAGAGGAGGTACAGGAGCCAGACCTTCAACGGGCGCGGCTTCATCGGGCCTCTCCTTCGGCGCCGGCAGCCGCCGGCGCCTTTACCGCCGCGCTCGGCGCCGGCGCAGCAAGCGCGCGGAGGCGCTCGATGAATGCGCGCACTTCGTTCATAAACGCGCTATGGTCGTGGAGGCCGTGGGCCAGCAT
>DATDEG010000208.1:0-8804 GCA_036523465.1 bacterium | reverse complement strand
GCGCATCGCCGGCAGGGCGAGGAAGACTTCCGACAGGGCGTCGTTGTAGGCTGGTGCCGCGGGCGTCTCGGCATTGTACTCCACGAATCGCAGCTCACCGGTCTCCCCGACGAGGAACGCATCCAGCCGCGACATCGGGCTGGGGTCGCGAAACCCCGGGGCGTACCGAACCAGCTCCTCTTCCCACGGCAACAGGCCGAACTGTGCGCGGAATGCCTCGTCGGCCATCGCCGCTTCGTACGCCTTCCTGAACGCGCGGAGGACAAGCGCCGCGGCGCGCTGGATGTACGCGTACTGCACGTTCGTGAGGAAGCGCGGGCGAAGGACGGTGCAGATCTCGCGCTCCCCAAAGAAGAGCCCCCGCCGCTGCAGCTGATCCTTGAGCTGCCCCTGGGAGTCGGCCGCGACTTGGTCCGTCAGCAGGTCGTGATATTGTTGGATGGCCGCCTGTAACGGCCTGGACACGTCCCCGGGCTGGCCGGGCAAGCGTCCTGCCGGCTGCTCCGTGGCAGAGTCGCCGCTCACAGGAACGTCTCCCACCTCATCAGGGGCCGCGCCGGTGGATGCTGGGCCAGCTCGATCACCAGATCCGTCATGTGCGTGAGCACCCATTGGAAGTACGGCTCGCGGATCCTGGCGCGTTCGAAGTCGGGTGCGGGGTTGAGAAAGTCGATCGCGTACGGCACGCCACCGCGGATGGCGAACTCGACGGTGTTCATGTCGTAGCCCAGCGCTTCGCAGATCGTCTGCGCGTCACGCACCACCCGGACGCCAAGCTCGGACGAGAGATGCTCGTGGTCGACGATGTACCGCTCCGTCCAGGGCAGTCGGGGATCCCACCGGATGGGCAGGATGTGGCGCCGGCCGATGCAGATACAGCGGACGTAGTGCTCGTGCTCGATGTACTCTTGCAGGATCATCGTCTGCTGCCCGGTCTGCTCATACGCGTCCCACAGCTCCTGGAGTGAGCGGACGAGGAAGACCTGCTTGAAGCCGCCGCCGATGTTCGGTTTGAGGATCGCCGGCAGGCCGATGTAGTCGAGGATGGTCCCCCAGTTCAGCGGGTAGACGAGGTTGCGGAGCGATTCCGGCCAGATGTCTTCGATGTAGCTTTTGTTCGGAAGGACAACCGTCTTCGGAACGGCGACGCCGCGCCTGGCCATGAGCGCCGTGCCGAAGAACTTCTCGTCGGCAGACCACCAAAACGGATTGTTGATCACCGCGGTTCCGGCCAGCGCCGCGTACTTCAGGTGCGCGCGGTAGTAGGGGACCTCGTGCGAGATGCGGTCGACGAGGACGGCGTAGGTCTGGGGCTCGTCCAGGCGCGTGCCGCCGAGTTTGGCGAGTTCGGCGGTGACCTCACCCTCCCCCCGCCGGTTCACCTCGTCGATGAACGCCGGGGGGAAGGACTCCTCGCGCCCCACCATCAGTCCGACCTTCTTGGGCATCCCCGCCTCCCGGTCCCGCTCAATCTTCCTCAGGTGCCGTGATCCGGATCAGTCGTGTCCGCCGATGTACAGCCGCAGCATCTCCTGCCAGACTGGCCAGTCGTGCGCGAACCCGTCCCAAACGCGCAGCGCGTGCCAGATCCCCTGGCTCCAGAGCACATCCGACAGATGCCGGTTGTTGGGCAGCGCCGTATCCGTCTCGCCGATCGTCAGGATGATGTCGAGACGCCGCAGCTCGGCGAGCCGCTCCGGATCGTGCTCGTGGACGAGAAACTCGCAGGGATTGTTGAAGTACACGGTATCGTCGGCATAGCCGCCGGTCCACCGGCGGATGTCGTAGAAGCCGCTCAGGCCGATGACGCGGCGGGCCACGTGCGGGTGGCGGAAGGCGAAGTTGACGGCGTGGTAGGCGCCAAAGCTCGCCCCGGTGAGGATGAGGAAGTCGTCGGCGTTGTGCTCCAGCGAGAACGGCAGCACCTCGTCCAGCACGTAGTGGTCGTACTCGACATGCCGCCGGGCCCGGTCCGCGGGCGGGAGGTGCTTCGCAAACCAACTCTCCCCGTCGACGCTATCCACGCAGAAGATCTGGAGCCGGCCGTTGCTCAGTTGTTCCCCCAGCGCGCTGATGAGCCCGCGGTCCTCCCAGTCGAAGAACCGGCCCTGCGACGTCGGGAAGGCCACGACCCGGGCCCCGGCGTGCCCGAACACCAATAGCTCCATCTCCCGTCGCAGGGTGGGGCTGTGCCAGCGGTGGTGTGATCGCGCGAATCCCATGGGCAAGAGGCCGGAAAATTCTTGACGCCTTCGCTCTGGGCGGTTTCTCCTCCTCCGCCCTGGACAGAGATTCTTATCTCGTCCTCATGCGTGGATCCAGCGCGTCCCGCAGCCCGTCCCCGAGCAGGTTGAACGCCATCACGGCCAGGAAGATCGCGATCCCTGGAAACGTGGCGATGTACCAGGACGAGAAGAGGTAGGTCTGCCCCTCACCCAGCATCGTGCCCCACTCCGGCGTCGGCGGCTTCACCCCGAGGCCCAGGAACCCCAATCCAGCCGCCGTGAGGATCGCTGCCCCCAGCTGTAAGGTCGATTGCACGATGACGGGTGCGAGGCAGTTGGGCAACAGGTGGCGGGTGACGATCCGGCTCTCCGGCACCCCGATCGCCCTCGCCGCCTCGATGTAGACCTGCTCCTTGATGTACAGGGCGATTGCCCTGACGAGGCGGATGTACACGGGCGCGGTAGCGAGGCCGACCGAGACCACGACGTTGGTAACCCCGACTCCCAGGACTGCGATAAGCGTGAGGGCGAGCAAGAATCCCGGGAAGGCGAGGAGGAGATCCACGCACCGCTGGATGCCGAGATCAACCAGCCCCCCGCGGTAGCCGGAGATCAAGCCGGTGGGCACGCCGATCGCCGCAGACATCGCCACGGCGAGGAATCCGATGAGGAACGACACGCGCGCACCGTAGATGATCCTGGTGAGGAGGTCGCGGCCGAGTTGGTCCGTTCCGAGCGGATGAGCCGTCGAGGGCCGGAGGAGGACGTGCTCGAAGTCCGCGCCGTTTGGATCGTGGGGAAGGACGAGCGGCCCCAGGATGCCCCCCGCGGCGAACACGCCGAGGATCACCAGTCCGACCACGGCCGTGCGGCGCCGGCCGAGGCGGCGCAGGACTCCGACGCGGCGCGGCCGCGCGGCCTCCTGGGTCCAGCTAACCGTAGTGGATGCGCGGGTCAACATACACGTAGAGGACGTCGACGATGACGTTGATAGCGGCGTAGACGAGGGCGAACATGAGCACGATTCCCTGGATCACAGGGTAATCGCGGGAGGAGATGGCTCTCCTGGGCGGACGATCCGGCCGAAGGCTACCATGAAGCGTCCAAGCTTGAGCCTTCGACTCTGCACAGGCAGATGGCGGGCGTCCGCCGGCTGGAATGGAACCCGGAGATGCGTCGGTCGGTGCTCCGTGCCGGGAAGCAGTTCCACCACCGCCCCGTGTGCGTTCTTCCCGCGCCCGCATTTCCAGCAGTTTCGTTCGAATCGGTCCTGCGTGGCCGTCGCTCAGGGAAGGCCTTCGGGTTGGAGCCCCTCAGCCTGCAGGTGCTCTCGACGATCCTCTTCGCGGCCTACGGCGTTACGGGGCATCACGGTGACGCCGCCGGCCGCCCCGATCGCCGTGCTGTGCCCTCCGCGGGCGCCTTATACCCGCTCGATATGTATGTGGCCGTACAACGGGTCCGATCACTGGCCCCCGGGCTGTACCATTACGCTCCTGACCGGCATGTCCTCGCCGAGTTGCGGCAGACCGATCTCCGTGAGGAACTCGCCGCTGGGATCATCGAGGCGTCACTGGCGGGCGCGCCCGTGATGGTCATCATCGCCGCCGCCTTTTGGCGAAGCCGGGTGAAGTACGGACTCCGAGGGTACCGGTTCACCCTGCTGGAGGCCGGGCATCTCGCTCAGAACATCCAGCTCACGGCTGCCTCACTGAACGCGTGCGCGCTGCCGGTCGGCGGCTTCTTCGATCGCCGGATCGACGAGTTGCTGGCCATCGACGGGCTCCATGAAGCCACCGTGTACCTGATGGCCCTTGGACCTAGCGCTGACCGTGATCATGCCTGAGCGGACCTATCGGTGGATGAAACCGGCCCTGGCGGCAGGGTTGATGATCGCCGGCGTCGTCCGGTGTCCCTGTGGCGGCGTCTCGGCGTGGGTGCTCGGGGGGCTCTCCGGCTTTGCGCTGTACGTGCTGCTGGCCCGGAGGACGCCGGTTGTGCACCCGCAGGCTCTGGCCTCGTGCGCGACGTGGGCCATGCTGTCCAGGGCAGCCGCCGACGAAGTGCTCTGGCGCGGTTGGCTCTCCTCTCTGTCCGCGCCCGCGGGTCAGATCGTTGCCGTCGTCATCAGTGTCGTCGGATTCGCCTTGACTCATCATCCCCGGCAGGGATCACGGGGAGCCGTGACCCATCTCCTGACGGGTTCCGTGTTCGCTGCGATCATGCTCACCGTGGGTCTTCTCGGAGCCGTGGTCGCCCACGGGAGTTACAACGTGCTCGTGGTGATGGGGAGAATGTCCGCGGGTCGGGTTGACCGAGAGATCCGTGATGCCGGATAGACGCCCCATGATCGCGGTGTCCGCTCAAGGTGTCGTCAAGCGATTCGGCGACACGACCGCCTTGCACGAAGTGACGCTTTCTGTTCCCCGAGGTGCGGTGCTCGCGCTGGTGGGTCCGAACGGGGCAGGGAAGACGACGCTCGTCAGCCTCATCACCGGTACGCGGACGCCCGATAGTGGACGCGTAGAGCTGTTTGGCGGAAACCCGCGCGACTGGCGCTTCCGGCGGCGGGTGGGCGTCGTACCGCAGGAGATCGGTTTCCTGCCGTGTCTGCGCGTCCGTGAGATCGTCGATCTTGTCCGGGTCCACTACGATGAGCCTGCCTCGACCGGCGCGCTGCTTGCACGATTCGGGCTCGCGGGCGACGCGGCTGCGGACGTGGCGCGCCTCTCATCAGGGCAGCGCCGCCGGCTTGCCGTCGCGCTTGCCTTTGTCGGTCGTCCCGATCTGCTGGTCCTAGACGAGCCCACGGCGGGGTTGGACCTCCAGGCCCGCCGCGGCCTGTGGCAGGAGCTCCGCGCCCATATCGGCGCGGGTGGGAGCATTCTCTTGACGACGCATTACCTGGAAGAGGTCGAGGCGCTTGCCCACCAGGTCGTCGTGCTGTTTCGCGGCCGGGTGCTCGCCGCGGGGTCCGTGGGGGACGTGAAGGCCTCCGCGGCCCAGATGCGACGAGTGCTGGCGGATCCCGGCGGTGGGGTCGGGACGATCAGTCTGGAAGACGCCGTCACGCGCCTCATCGAGGCTGCCCAATGATGCGTACCCTAACCGCACACGTTCTGGCAGATCTGCGCATGCTGAGTCGCATGCCGGCGTTCACGGTTCCGACCGTGCTGCTGCCGAGCCTCTTCTTCCTCATGTTCGGCGCCCAGCGCGGGCCGCAGGGGAGCACCACGCCACTGGTGGCCACTTCCTTTGCCACGTTTGCCGTCTTCGCCGTCGTCTTCTTCAAGTTCGGAGTGGGCACGGCCATCGAACGTACGGCTCCGTGGACCCGCTTCGCCCGGACGCTCCCGGTCTCGCCCGGAAATGTCCTGGCCGCGCGCTCCTTCACGGCGGTGGCCTTCGCGCTCGTCGCCGCATCCGCCGTGTTCATCACCGCGCGGCTGATCTCAGGCGTGGGGCTGCCCCCGATGGAACTTGCCCGCGTCTTCGTCGCGCTGCTCGGCGGCGCTGTTCCCTTCGCGCTGGGCGGGCTGGCGCTAGGCTACCGGACGTCTCCGCGCAGCGCCGTGGCGGTGGCCAACGTGCTGTACCTGACCCTCTCATACGCCGGGGGGCTGTGGACTCCGCCGAACGCACTGCCGCCGGCAATCCGGGCCGCGGCCGGGTTCCTTCCGACGTATCACTGGAGCCAGGTCGTCTGGACGGCGGCGTCGGGGCTTCCGTGGCGGGGGGCCGATTGGTACGCCCTGGCCGGCTGGACGGTGGTATTCGGCGTCCTCGCCCTCGACGGATACCGGCGTGATGAAGATCTCCGCTATGGCTGATTCGATCTGGGAAGCCCCACCCAGTCCTTCGTCATCATCCGCGGTCTCCACGCGGCCCAAGACCGCATGGGTAGGGAGTGACCCTCTCAGCCTCCTGGCGATCCTCCCATCAAGGCCGATCGGGCGACATCCTCGTAACGGATCTTCGCAGGATCAAACGCCTTGAGGTTCTCGGTCAGCCTCCGAAATGTCACGTCGAACGAGGGGAGCGTCTTCCGCGCCCTGGTCAGCGGCGTCGTGCGGGTGAGGACGAAGTTCTTCACATAGGGATGGCGTAACCCCCGCTTCCGCAGCTCGCTCACGACCTCGGCCAGGACCTCGTCTGCGCCACGGACCAATGCCGCGCGCTGCTGCCGCTCTTCGAATGCCTTAGGAAGCGTGCTGCCGAGGAACCTGTCGACCCGCCGGAGGATCGGGGTGAAGGCCCCGCCGGCAAACCGCCGGTTCTCCTCGTAGAGGAGACCGAGCGTGATGAAGTGGGCCGACTCGAACTGGAACGCGTAATCGTCCTCCCTCCTGCGTGGCGCCTCCTCGACGAGTGCCCGGTACATGCGGATGACCTCGAGCGACTTCTCCTTGAGGTTGTGGGCCTTCTCGGTGTTCAACGCCAGGATCTGGTAGGCGACCGTCTCCTCCGGGATGACGATCGCCGGGATGAACCTTCCCTTGATCTCGCGCAGCGCGGCGAGGCGATGATGCCCGTTCGGAGTCCAGTAGAGACCCGGCCGGGGCGAGACGGCAACGATGGGATCGACGAACCGGTCGATCTTCCGCATCACCGTGCGCAGACGCTTGACGTGGCTGGGCGAAAGGTCGCGCTGGTACGGCGTCGCCTCGACCTTGCCGATCGGCAGCAGGCAGAACAAGTGCCAGTGATCGCCGATCGGATCCTGGAAGATGCTAAGCACGTGCCCGCGATCAGCCTCGACCTGCTCGGCCAGCGCCTGTGCTCTGGGTGGCGCCTTCCTAGCGGGGAATGTGGCCCAGTTACCCATGCTGAGTAGGTACTATTCGACGCCTGAGCGCGGTTAGCTCGTGCCGCGTGCGGTTTCTCGGACGAGCTGATCAACGACCGCACGCAGGTCTCCGGTCTCCCGGAAGGTCGCGAGCTGCCGGTCCGCGCTTGTCCCCTGCTCGAGGATCGTGTAGGCGTGCTCGACGTCCGCCCGGCTGCCGAGCTCGTCGACGACATCGGCGATGAACCACTCGAGTAGTTCCCGGATGAGGTCCCGCGCGGGCAGTTCCTGCTGCTTCCCGAAGTCGATGAGTTTGCCGTCCAGCCCGTAGCGCACCGCCCGCCACTTGTTCTCCTCGATGAGCTCGGCCGGATAGACACGGAACGTCATGTTGTCCCGCCGCAACTTCCAGGCTTTGGCCACGACGGCTTGGAGGATCGCGGCCACGCAGATCGCCTCATCGATGGTCGTGCAGACGTCGCAGATCCGGAACTCGAGGGTCGGGTAATTCCAGTTCGGCCGCGCGTCCCACCAGATCTTCGTCCCGTCGGGGATGGACTTCGCGCGCACGAGCGTGTCGACGTGGTAGGCGTAGTCCGCCCAGGACTGAAAGACGCGCGGGATGCCGGTGCGGGGGAAGTTCCGGAACACGATGCTCCGATACGATTTCAACCCCGTCTCCCGGCCCATCCAGAACGGCGAGCTCGTCGACAAGCAGAGCACATGCGGGAGCATGTACCGCGCCACGTTCATCGCGTCGATGACGAACTCACGATCTTCGATGCCGATGTGCACGTGCGTGCCGAAGATGAGCAGCTGGTCGGCGAGTGATTGCATGTCCTCCTTGACTCCGGCGTAGCGCTCCATCGGGGTGATCTCCTGCCTGAGCCACGATGAGAACGGATGCGTGCCCGCGGCGGCGATCCGCAGATCACTACGGGCGGCGAGCCCGATGACCTCGCGCCGCAGCCGCGTGAGCTCAGTCCGCAGCTCGGAGGACGTGCGGCAGACCTTCGTGCCGATCTCGACGATGGATTGGTGGAGCTCGGCCTTCATGTGCTCGCTGAGGACCATGCGGCCGGCGTCCAGTAACTCGGTGATGTAGGAGCGGAGCTCCCGGGTCTCCGGATCGATGATCTGGTACTCTTCCTCGATCCCGATCGTCAGCGACGGCGCGTCCATCGTCTCGGTCTCTCTCAGCGCTTCGTCACGGTGAACGTCGGCACGGTGGATCCTCCACCGGCCGTGACGTTGAGCAGCGGTTCAGTGGACAGCCGGGTGAGGCATCCATCCACGTATCCGCCGTAGAGGACGTAGGGGTCCGTATCCTGTTGACGATCCCTGATCTCGACCCGACTGCCGCGCAGGCTGGGGTAGGGCTCAGTCGGGACCGCCGCACGCTCCTGGACGATGGACGGCTCCATGAGCGCGCTCCGCACCGCGGCTTCCCAGGTCGGCGCGTCAGAGAGCCAGCCGAGGACCACGCCTTTCCCGCCGTACTCGTCATTCGGCTTCAACACGAACCGCTCGCGCTGCTCGATGATGAAGGGCAGGAGGTCCACCAGCCGGCCCCCGTACAGCGTCCGCCGCTCCTCAACCCGCCGCGTCCAGGGGATGTGTGCGTCGACCGCCGCTATCTCCTCGGGCTCGAACAGCGCGCGGTTGCGCTCGTCCTGGATCACCGCAAGGCTGGCCTTCTTGTGCAGCACCTTGCAGCGGAACGGGTTCACCATGCAGACGGCGCCGTCGCGCACGGCCCGGACGGCCGGGTGGTCCAGCCCCCCGCGCGCCAC
>DATDEG010000207.1:0-10843 GCA_036523465.1 bacterium | reverse complement strand
GCGCGGCGGAGCCAAACTCTCCCGGGGCTCTCCAGAAGGCCCGAAAGGTCGATCCATCATGCTCGCGGCCTTGGAGGACCGGGCGCGCATAGACCCCAGGATCAACGAACCGGTCATCATGCACGAGGACGATCTCGTGTCCCGGCCGGCCGTTGAACGTGAAGATTATTGTCCAACATGGCGAGGTAGCGGAGATCGGTGCTATCCTCGCCGATCTCTTCGTGGAGCTCCCTCCGGAGTGTCTGGACGGCACGCTCTCCGAATTCGATCGCCCCGCCCAGCGGGCTATAGAACGTCTCGTCCTTGGCCGGGTCGTGGCCATCCGCGACGAGGATCCGACCGCTGTGGCGGAAGGGACAGATCGCTAGCGGTCGGATCACGCGTGGATCAAACGGTGTCGTCCTCTCCTGGTTCTCCAGAGGCCCCTCCACCGGCAAGGCTCTCTCGTCCGCGCCCGTAGGCATCCCGCAGCTTCCGGGAGCCTTCGTCGATGGCCATCCGTCCCCGCTGCGTGAGTTCGTCCATCGCCACACGGCCGCGCTGGCCCAACTCGTCGGCGCTCTGGCGCATCCGGCCGGTGAACTCGTCTGCGCTCGACCGAAGACGTGTTCCCATCTCATCGGCGCGATCGCGGAGGCGCTGTCGCGTGGCCTCACCGGACTGCGGCGCAAGCAACATGCCCAACCCGATGCCGGCCAGGGTTCCAATCACGATTCCGGCGAGAAAATCCGTCTTGTCAGCCATTTCGCACCCCCCTCAATCCAGGCTCCTCGATTATATACCTCACCCGCGCCGCCGTCTGGAGGGCCCGTATCGGAATCGCAACAGCCTCGACGCAACACGGCCGCGCATCGGTGGGGAAAAACCCAGGCGGGTGCCTCACCTCGTAGGTGAGGTGGAACACGAGATGATCGGGAGGGCGCACGTATGGCACGATACGGACAGAAAGCGTCAAGTTCGGTCCGCTCGGCGATGCGCCGCCGCAAGCGCGGCACGCTCAAGAGTGGACGAAGCGGGCGGAAGGTAACCAGCAGCAAGCAGGCCGTGGCCATCGGGCTCTCCGAGGCGCGGAAGAAGGGTGCAAAGGTCCCGCCAAACCCAAACCGCAGGCGACGGAGTTCCCGCAGGCGGAAGTCTTCCTGAGCGTGTCGAACATGGCCCCTCATCCCACATGAGGGGGCCGGTGCATGGATGTCGAGCAGTATCTGGAGAGCCTCGTCCCGCCGCGGCCGCCGGAACTGGCCGCGATGGAGGAGCGTGCCCGCGCAGTCCGGTTTCCGATCATCGGACCTGCGGCCGGGCATCTGTGCTACCTCCTCGCCAGATTGATCGGCGCCCGCCGCGTCTTCGAAATGGGGTCGGGGTTCGGGTATTCGACGGCCTGGTTCGCGCGCGCCGTGCAGGAGAACGGCGGCGGCACGGTCTTCCACGTCGTCTGGGACGGCGCCCTCTCGACCGAGGCCCGCGGGCATCTGGGAACACTCGGACTGAATGACGTCGTCCGCTACGAAGTGGGGGAAGCCGTCGGCGTGCTGCGGCGCACCGATGGACCGTTCGACCTCATCTTCAACGACATCGACAAGGAAGGATACCCTGGGTCGCTCCCGATCATCGCTGGGAAACTCCGCTCCGGCGGGTTGCTCATCACCGACAACATGCTGTGGCGGGGACGGATCTTCGATTCTGCCGACCGCTCACCCGGAACCGAGGGGGTCCGGGAATTCACCAGACTCATCGCCTCGGACAGCCAGTGGAGCAGCTCAATCGTTCCGCTCCGTGACGGGCTCCTGCTGGCGATGCGGCGCTGACCGCGCCTCGGCTGGGTCAGGCCCCTCGTCCGGAGCGAGAGAGAGTAGTCCCGAACCGTTCCGCCGCCCTCGCCCGAGCGCGCATCGCCTCGACCTCGCGATTCCGCGGCTCGGCGGTCGTCACCAGTGACGCCAGCAGTGTCTCCGCTGCAGATGCGACCTCGTCCACGGCTCGGGCGAAGGCCGCTTCGTTTGCGCGTGACGGCCGGGAGAAACCTGAGAGCTTGCGGACGAACTGAAGCGCGGCATCGTGGATCTCCTCGCGTGTGGCGGGCGGATCGAAGTTGAACAGACTCCGGATGTTGCGGCACATGGCATGCTCCTCAGACCAGGCGTGTCCATGGAAATTCCACTCCCGGCGGCGCCGTCCTCGTCTAGAATAGGACCGACCCCTGATCACCATGATGACGCCGCGCAGCGCCGACACGTTTCCTCTTCCGCCTCCGATCGAGCCGATGCTCGCCAAGCTGACCGACGGGCTCCCCCGCGCGGGGACCTTCCTCTTCGAGCCGAAGTGGGACGGATTCCGGGCCATCGTCTATCGCGGTGCGAGCGACGTCTACATGCAGAGCCGGGTCCTCCGGCCCCTCGACCGGTATTTCCCGGAGCTGCACGAGGCGTTCGTCGATCAGCTACCCGGCGGCTGCATCGTGGACGGTGAGATCGTCATCCGGACGTCGCGGGGGTTGGATTTCGATGCCTTGCAGTTAAGGCTGCACCCCGCGGCCTCACGGGTGGCCAAGCTCGCCCAGGAGACGCCCGCGTCGTTTGTCGCCTTTGACCTACTGGCCGAAGGCGGCCGCAACCGGATGGACAGCCCTCAGGAGCAGAGGCGGACCCTTCTCGAGGGATTACTCGTCCGGATCCACCCGCCCCTCTACCTTACGCCGGTGACCCGTGAGCGCACGCTGGCCGAACGGTGGCTCAAGGAGTTCGAAGGCGCCGGCCTCGACGGTGTGATCGCGAAGCCGGCCGGCGCGACCTACCAGCCGGGCAAACGCGCGATGATCAAGGTGAAGCACGTCCGCACCGCCGATTGCGTCCTGGCGGGATTCCGCTGGCACAAGATCGGGAAGGTTGTCGGCTCGCTGCTGCTCGGTCTGTACGACGACCGTGGCAGGCTCCAGCACGTCGGCGTCACCTCCTCGTTCACGATGGAGATGCGCCGGCAGCTCGTCGCCGCGCTCGCGCCGCTGCGAGTCAACGCCCTGGAGGGTCATCCGTGGCGTGAGTGGGCCGAGATCGACGCCGCCACCCTCGCCCGCATGCCGGGCGGCCAGAGTCGCTGGAGCGCCGGCAAGGATCTCTCCTGGGAACCCCTCCGGATCGAGCGTGTGTGCGAAGTGAAGTACGACCACCTCCAGGGCGACCGCTTCCGCCACGCAGCGACGTTCCTCCGCTGGCGACCGGACAAGCGACCGGGCGACTGCCGCTACGATCAGCTCGAGATGACCGAGCCTTATGAGCTCGAGAAAGTCTTTTCGTTCGGATCGAGGGGTTCCTGAGGGGGCCTCTGCTCCTCCGGGACGTGCTGCAGGTTCACACGGATCCTGGTCCAGGTCGTAAACCGGCCGCGCATCGAGTCGACCAGGACGTCCGCCGGCTCGAGATGCGCGGCGGCCTCGGGATGCCTGGCCTTCCATCGCTCGAGACCGGCAAGCGCATCTCTCCGGCGCCTGGCGCGGGCGATCTCGATCAGCGGGAACACCGGCGCCCGGCGGCGGGAGGATGAGGGCTGAGGAGGATCTTCCGGCTGCCTGCGGCGCGACGGTTGTACACGCGCGGGTTCTCCCGGCTGCTTTCGGAAATGCGGTGGCCATGGGGCGTCGCCGAGCCCCTCCCGCTCGTGGCGCGCGGAGAGCTCCAGCAGCGGCTCGAGGGATCCAACGGCCTCGTCGATCCCCGCATGGCGGTCGCCGATCCTGGCGACGCGCGCCGGCATCGTCGCCAGCGTGAAGTCCCGGGGATCGCAGTCGTCCACTTCGTCCCAGCTCAGCGGCGCCGAGACGCGGGCGTCGGGCCGGGGCCGCACGGAGTAGGCGGAGGCCACGGTCCGGTCTTTCGCATTCTGATTGTAGTCGACGAAGACGCCGTGGCGCTCTTCCTTCCACCACTTGCTGGTCGCCAGCTTCGGCGCCCGCCGCTCGACCTCTCGCGCCAGCGCCAGCGCCGCCCGTCGCACCTGAGGGAACGTCCACCGCCGCTCGATGCGCACATAGATGTGCATCCCGCGTGAGCCCGACGTCTTCGGCCAGCCGGTGAGTCCAAAGTCGCGCAGGGCCTCCTCGACCACGCGCGCCACCTTCCGGACCTGCGCCCAGCGCACGCCGCGCACAGGGTCGAGGTCCACGCGCAGCTCATCGGGATGATCCAGATCGTCGGCGCGCACCGGATGCGGGTGCAGCTCGAGACAGGCGAGGTTCGCCAGCCAGAGGAGCGCCGCCGCGTCGCGAGGGACAACCTCGTCCGCGCTGCGGCCCGAAGGAAAGCGGAGCGACACCACCTCGATCCAGGAGGGCCGTGAGGACGGCGCGCGCTTCTGGTAGAAGAACTCGCCGGCGATCCCGTCGGGGTAGCGGACGAGCATGTTCGGACGGCTCCCCGCGCCCCGCAGCGCGCCGTCTGCGACCGCAAGATAGTAGCGGACCAGATCGAGCTTCGTGTACCCCGCCCTCGGGAAGAGGACCTTCCGCGGGTTGGAGATCACAACTTCGTGGCCGGCTGCTTCAAGCACTTCCTGCTCGCGGCTCATCGGTACCATGATGATGCACTCCGGCATTCCCCCAAGGCAAGCCGCGTCTCCCGCGTCAGTAGTCTTCCGGCGTCGGGCATTTTTGAACACCGAGTTGCCCGACTCACGCCATCCGAGGTGCAGGTACATGCCGTCCGCCTGCAACAGGTACATGGCGAGGGCGAAGTTGAACACGCGGTTCGTCGCAGTCGAATCTGAACTGCTCATCCCCGCGTAGGCTGCCGTACCCGGGTCGGCGGACGATCGGCCCGGTAGAGCGCCCAGACCCCTCGGACCGCCGGGACATGGGCCGGCCACGCCCGCACGGGCGCCTGTCAGTAACATTCGGCGACCGTATCGAGCGTCGTCTCAAGGCCGGCACATTCCGCCGCGGCGAGATCATCGTGGACGATGTCCATGGCCAGCACGGACGTGAAGAATGCCGCCGCCCCGGGCAAAGCCATCCTCTCCCACGTCTCCGCGCTCAGCTCCGTCTTGAGGTCTTCCCACTGGCTGAGGGTGTCTCGGATCTTGTTCTTGTGCGCCATGCGGCGGCGCGGGTCGAAGATGAGACAAGGGATGCCGTGCGCATCAGATCATGCATTGTGCGGATCCTCGCCCCGAAGGGATCCGCGCGGCGGCAAAAGAGCGTCCGGGTGTCCGCGATCGCCTCCGTTCCCATCTCCTTCCACGGAGACTGTCGCACCCGGGGTCGAAGCAGGGGGTACTCTTCCGTCCGTACGATCTGGAACGGATGCCGAAGCGGGTTGTGGACCATGGGATGGTGCCGGGGGACGGACTTGAACCGCCGACGCCGGGCTCTTCAGGCCCGCGCTCTACCAGACTGAGCTACCCCGGCAGGATTTGGCGGGAGCGACGGGAGTTGAACCCGCGGTCTCCTGCGTGACAGGCAGGTGTGTTAACCAGGCTACACCACGCCCCCGTGAGAGGACACTCCCGCACAGCGCATTATATCAGTGCACGGCAATGGTGCGAATAGCCAATTTGCCTCAGCGACCGCGGCCATTCCATGCGCGAAGTGGGAGATCAGCTGTGTCGGGCCGAGGGGAAACCCACCGCAACATCGAAGAAAGCGCAGCACCTTGTGGAAATTCGTGGGCTCCGAGCGTGGCTCTGTTCGAGCACGTCCCGCACTTGTCTCGTTCTTCACCGCAAACCAATATCGCGTGGTCTTCATCCTGCTCGTCGCGTTCGGCGCGCTGCTCCGGCTAAGGCAGTATCTTGCCAACCAATCTCTCTGGATGGATGAGGCCCGGCTTGCCCTGAATGTACTTGGACGGTCGACGGCTGACCTCGTTCTCAAGCCATTAGATTTCAACCAGGCTGCCCCGCCCGGATTTCTCTTTCTCGTCAAGCTCGGAGTTCTCGCGTGGGGCGGCAGCGAGTACGTCCTGCGTCTCGTCCCACTGCTCTTCTCACTCGCCTCTCTCCTCCTTTTCACATGGGTCGCACGTCGCGCCCTGGCACCGGCCGGGGCGCTCGTGGCCCTGGCACTGTTCGGCTCGTTCCCAACATTGATACGCTACGCGGCGGAGTCCAAACAGTACGGGCTCGATGTGACTATCGGTCTCGGGGTGATTGCAGCGACCCTTCCATTTCTCGACGGACCCACCGGGCCGCTCAACACCGTGGTCTTGTGTCTGGCAGGGGCTGTCGCCGTATGGCTGTCACACCCCGCCCCATTCTTTCTCGCCGCGGCTGGAGTGGTGCTCCTCATTCAGTGGCCTCTCAAAAGATCCCCCGCCATTGGGATACTCATCACCATCGGCGCGATTTGGATCGCCAGCTTTGCGGTCGTGTATGTGGTGTCGCTGCGTGACCTGTCAGGCCACCAGGGCCTCCGAGAGGCCTGGTCGAGCGCGTTCCCGCCATCGATGCTTTCCATCTCCACGGTGCGCTGGCTGGGGAGTAACGTCGAAGGACTCTTCGGGTACGCCTTTCGAGACCGTGCTGTGATCTTCGGAGCCTTTGCGGTCCTGGCCGGGGGCGCCGCACTGCTTACTGTCCGGCCATTTCACTTCGCGCTTTTCGTCGTTCCGATGGGGTTTGCGCTGCTTGCGGCCTTGGTGGGGAGATATCCATTTCAAAATAGGCTGATTCTCTTCGCCCTTCCGCTGCTGGCGCTCCTCGCAGGGGCCGGAGCCGAGTACGTTCGGAAGGGTGCCCGCAATTCGCCTGCCATCCTCGTCTTGTTTACCGGCTTACTGCTATTTAGCCCTGTATTCATCAGCCTATCCCGCTTGACCCGGCCGAATGGTCTCGAAGAGATCCGGCCCGTGATTGCGTACATGCAACGCCACTCCCTCCCGGACGACGTCGCCTATCTCACTCCTTCCGCCAAGTGGGCGTATCGCTACTATGCGCCGCGCATCGGCTTTAATCCCCGGCAGGTGGTCATCGGCGACTATGATCGGGAAGATTGGCGGGGAGTCGCCGCTGATCTCGATCAGGTGCGGAGCCGCGGCCGGGTCTGGGTCGTATTGTCGCACTTCTTCCCGGACGAGGAGCGCTTCATCCGGTATCACTTGGATACCCTCGGTATCAGGCGGGACTCGTTCACGGCGACGGGAGCTATGGTTCTGCTCTACGACCTTCGGTAGGACTCCTCCTCGGGGCGGGCCGCCGGTGGGAAGCGTTGCCGGCTGATCACAGCACGGGTTGGCGCAGGGTCCTTGTGATAGTCATGGACGGTTCAGTCTAGATCCACCGGCGGACGCTGTGCGTGTAGTCCTGATAGCGGCCGCCGAACTTCGCGGTGAGGTAGGCTTCTTCGCGAAGTACAACTCCGTAGTGCATCAGAGCCAGCACGGGAATCGCGAGGAGCAGGATCCAGAGGCTGTCGCTGAGTGATCCTGCGCCGAGATACACGGATGTCATCCCGAGGTAAATCGGGTTGCGGGTGAATCGATACGGCCCGGTGGTCACCAGGGCGGTGGCCGGCAGGTACGGCTCGACGTGCGTCCCCGCGGCCCGGAACGCGCGTAAGGCAGACCACATGAGCCCGATCCCCACAATCAGGAGCAGCGCGCCGAGGCCAAAGCGCAGGGTGGAGCCGGGCACGTCCGTGCGGACGAGGCCTTCCAGGATCAACCCCAGACCGAAGGCTCCCGCATAGATCACCGGCGGGACGGCAACGACCTGCGGGTGATCCGCTCCATCCAGGCGCATGTCTCGCTGCATCTTCCTCTCCCCTGAGTCGACTTCCGCTGCCTATGAAACGCGATGGCAAGCAGGAGGCATTCCCCCTGCCCGCGGGAAAACTAGAGGCCGATGCCTGTGCTGCCCCAATCGCTCCGTCTCGTTTACCACCACTCAGAGCCACACCCGCGCGATGTGGCCCTGCCGGAGGTCTACCTCGATCTTCCGTTTCCCGGGGGCCCTAACGGACGCCCGTACCTGTTTGCGAACATGGTGCAGACCTTCGATGGCCAGGCCGTCCTCCGCGGGACGGCGTACGCGATCGGCACCGACGTGGATCACTATATGCTCCGCCAGCTCCGGGTGAATGCGGACGCGGTGCTCTCCGGCGCGGGAACGGTCCGGAAAGACGACGTGATCATCACGACCCACGCGCATCTGCAGGAGCGGCGGGCGGAGCGAGGTCAGCCGCGGAATCCGCTCGCCGTAGTCGTGACGGCCACCTGCGCCTTCGATGATGGGGTGTTGACCACAAAGCGGTTCTTCCGGCGCACCGACCTCAACCGGCTCATCGTAACGACAGGTCGCGCCGCAGCAGACGATATCGCTCGAGTGCGCGGACGTGGTGTCGAGGTCGAGGTCGTGGACGCGGACGCCGCGGGTGAGGTCGATCTCGACGTCCTCCTCCGGTACCTGCGGCAGCGCCGTGGAGCACAGCGGGTGCTGTGCGAAGGTGGGCCGACCCTGCTCGCGGCACTGGCGCGGCGCGGGCTCGTCGATGAGTTCTTCGTGACGACCACGCTGCGGCTCGGCGGCGACCCGAACGCCCTGCGCATCGTGAATCTGCCGGTCACGGATCGCCCGCTGCACCTCATCAGCGAGATGCACTACGCAGATGAAAGCGGCGTGCGTGAACTCTATCTGCGTTTCCGATTCCCCGGGGCGTCAGCGCGCGCGGGTCCCGGTTCCTGAATCCCGGACGGCGACTTCCGCTTCATGAGACAAGAAAACAAGAGGCGGCATCACGCCGTCTCTTGTTTTCAACGCAGTAAAGACTGCGTCGAGCTTACCTCTTCTTCTTCTTGGCCGCCTTCTTCTTGGCCATTGACCACCCTCCCTTTAGCGCTCCCGCGCGGGAAATGGACGGCTGTCTGCCGTCGGGCACAATAGTTCGCCACCACATGTAGCTCTCCTTCTCTCGAGGACCACAATTTCTAGTAGAGGCCGGCAGGGGCGGGCGCATGGTCTCTATCCTCTGTTCCCTTCCCCCGTTCGACCCGGCAGGACGGGAAGGGAAACAACCGAAGGAGGAACCCCGCATGCGCGCTGCGCTGCTCATCATCCTCTTCATCGCCGCTGTTGTCCCGCCGGTCGCGCACAGCCAACCAGCGAGCGATATCACCGGACACTGGGCCGAGGAACGCATCACGCTGCTCGCCCAGCGCGGCATCGTCGTTACCTCCGATCAGAGATTCCGCCCCGACGACCCGGTCACGCGGGCAGATTTCGTCCGGTGGCTGGTCGGAGCCTCGGGGCTCCCGGTGCGGCCGGTTCTTGCTGCCCCATTCATCGACGTCCCGCCATATCATCCTGCCGCAGCCCATATCGAGACCGCGCTCAGCCAAGGATGGCTCATGCGCGTCCCCCTCTTTCAGCCCGATGGGCCGGAGATGCGCGGTGACGCAGTAACGACCGCGGTGCGCGTCCTGGGTTACGCCCCCGAAGCCGTCCTCCTCGCCGGCCAACCCCTCCCCTATGACGACACGCTATCTCTGCCCGGAGCCCTTCAGGGAGCCATCGCCGTGGCGCATCTCACAGACCCAGCTCTGCTGCGCGAGCCGCCCCGGACGTCGTTCAATGCGGAGGCGGCGATGACCCGGGGCGAGGCCGCCGCGCTGGCCGCCGGGGTGCTCCTGGCAGGAGACGCCGGGGTGACGCTCCACGCCTCAATACCGGTGGCCGCGGGGGCGGAACTGCGCGTCGAGAAGCGCGGTGTCCTTCGCGTGAGCGCGCTATGGCGGGTGCAGATCGCGGCCTTCGTTGCAGAGGAGAACGCGCGGCGCCTGGCTGCCCAGATCCGCGAGCGCGGCCTGGCGGCGGTGGTCGAGTTGGAAGATGGGCTCTACAAGGTCCGTGTGGGAAGCTTCGCCTCACCCGGCGAGGCCGACCGCGTGCGGGCTCAACTCGCCGCGGAGGGGTTTACAACGTGGCTGGTCCAGAGCCTGCCGTCCTTCGAAGCGCTGCCGGGCCCATCGCGCACAACGGCACTAGTAGTTGATCTCACGGCGGGCCTCCGGCTCGTGACCGCGACCGGCGACGGGACCCGGATGCGGCGCCAGCGACCGAGCGAACTCGCGCAGCGGACCGGGGCGATCGCCGCGATCAACGGGAATTTCTTCGCCAACTCGGGCGATCCGCTTGGATGTCTGGTCATCGAGGGTGAGGTCGTGAGCGAACCCGATCCGCAGCGCACCTGCGCCGGGATCACCTCCAACGGCACCCTCACCTTCGACCGCGTACAAGGCGATCTCGCTGTCGTGGCCCCCGACGGCATTCGGCCGATCAGCGGGGCCAATCGCGAGCGCCGCGCAGACGAGCTCATCCTCTACCGTCCCATCTTCGATGAGAGCACGCGGACGAACGCGTTCGGCGCGGAGGCGGCTGTCGTGAACGGCGTCGTCACCGCGGTGGAGGATCTCCGGGGGAACACCCCGATCCCCCGAGACGGCTTCGTCCTCTCGGGACACGGCCGTGCGCGGCAGTGGATCCTGCAGATGCTGCGGCCCGGCTTGGCGCTCACGGTCCAGACACGGCTGCTCTCCCGGTCGGGCGATGCCCGCTGGGATCAGATCCGCCAAGCTGTCGGTGGCGGGCCGAGGCTGCTGAGCGGCGGGCAGTTCGCCGCTTCGACCTTCACCGGCCTTGAAGGATTTTCCGGCGCGCTGACCGAGCGTCGTCACCCGCGGACGGCGATCGGAGTCCTCGGCGACGGACGGATCGTCCTGCTCGTGGTCGACGGACGGCGCCCGTCGCACAGCCTGGGGATGACCCTGCTGGAGCTTGCCGTAGAACTACGGCGGCTCGGCGCGGTTGACGCGATGAACCTGGACGGCGGTGGGTCGTCGGTGCTCGTGGCCGGAGGCCG
>DATDEG010000206.1:0-6299 GCA_036523465.1 bacterium | reverse complement strand
CTGCGCCCTGGCGCAGGGGCATCCGGACGAGGCCGGCGGATATGCCGCCGAGATCTGGACGTACCTGCAGGAGCACGGGATCAAAGGATTGGCCTTTCCGGTGTGGGCGTATCAGACTTGCGCGGACATCTTCGATGCCCTGGGGGAACCGGAGCGGAGCCGGGCGGCGGTCGAGGCAGGGTATCGCGAGCTGATGACGCTCGCCGAACGGATCAGCGATGCTGCGTGGCGCGCCTCCTTCCTCGAGAATGTCCCCGAGCACCGCGCCATGGTCGAGCTGTGGGAGCGCCTGCCCGCAGAACATGCTTGAGCCGCTTCGGACCCCATGACGAACGACAAACAGACCAAACTCGCGCAACTCCGCCAGTCGATCTCGGTACTCGAGGCCCAGCGCGCCGTCCTCGGCGAGGCGGTGGTTGAAGCCGCTCTAGCCGGTCTCAGGCTGCAGATCGAAGCCCTCGAAGCGGAAGCGACCCCAGCGCCGACGCGGACTGAAGAGCGGCGTCTCATCACGATCTTCTTCACCGATATCGTCGGATCGACATCGATCGCGGAACGCGTGGATCCTGAGGAGTGGCGGAAGACCGTTGCCGCTATCCACCAGATGGTGGGGACCATCGTCCAAGAGCACCAGGGTAGCGTCGTCCAATACCTGGGGGACGGGCTGCTCGCCATGTTCGGGGCGCGCGCGGCAGGCGAGCACGACCCGGAGAACGCGATCCGGGCCGCCCTCGACGCGCAGAATGCCGTCGCCGCGATTCCAGCCCCCGAGCCCCTGCGGATCCGCATCGGCATCCACACCGGCCCCGTCGTGGTGGGAGAATTGGGGTCGGATGCCAGACGCGAGTTTACAGCCACCGGCGACGCGATGAATCTGGCCGCTCGGCTGCAGTCCGCGGCGCCCGCAGGCGGCGTCCTCGTCTCCCAGGACACCTACAATTACGTGCGCGGCGTCTTCAGCGTCACGCCGCAGCCGGCGCTTACGGTCAAAGGGAAACAGGAGCCGATCCAGACTTATCTCGTCCGGCGCGTGAAACCACGCCCGTTCCGCACGGTCACCCGCGGCGTTGCCGGGATCCAAACACGCACGATAGGACGCGAGCGGGAGATGAAAGATCTGCAGGCCGCGTACGTCGTGTCCTATGAACGGCGGCGGGTCGTCTGGGCGCAGCTCGTCGGGGAAGCCGGGGTCGGGAAGAGTCGCATGATCGACGATGTCAGGGACTGGATCGAGTTACGCCCCGAGATTATCCGCGTATTCCGCGCACGGGCCTACGCCGGGGATGCGCGCCAACCGTTCTCCTTGATCAGGCGAATGTGGTTTGACCGGTTTCAGATCGCCGAAGACGCCCCTCTCGGCCAGGCGGAGCGCAAGTGGGTGGAACGGTTCCAGGAACTGGGCAAGACCGACGAGGTGGAGCCCGCCCACGCGCTGGGCCTGCTGGTCGGCCTCCCGTTCAAGGACAGCCCCTATGTTGAAGGGATGCGGGGGGATCCGGCACAGGTGAAGGGACGCGCCTTCGTCGTCAGCCGCGACCTTCTGAAGCGCGTCCGCAAGGAGAACCCTTTGGAAGTACTCCTGGAAGACCTGCAGTGGGCTGACTTCTCCTCATGGGACTACCTGATTCAGGTCCTGCTCGACGCGGAGATCGATGACACGCACCACGGTGTCTTCGTCGTGGCCGCCGCGCGGCCGGAATGGGATCCTCCAGCCGTCCTGCCGCAGTCCGCCAACTACCATCGCGTCGATCTCCAGCCGCTGTCCGAAGAGGCGACGCGAGAACTGGTCTCCGAGTTGCTGCAGCGCGTCGAGGGAGTGCCCGAAGATGTTGTGCGGCTGATCATAGAGCGCTCGGAGGGCGTTCCGTACTTCGCCGAGGAGATGGTGAACTGGTTCGTCGATCGGGGCATCATCGACCGCGGTCGCGAACCGTGGCGGTTCGTTCCGGCCCGCCTCAAGGAGACGCCCCTTCCGGCCACCCTCCAGCACCTGCTCTTGACGCGCCTGAGCTCTCTCAACGACGCGGAACGCGCGCTCCTTCAGCGCGGGGCGATCTTCGGCCGCAACTTCTGGGCCGGGGGCCTCGCCGCACTGGGGGTGCCTGAGGCAGATACGATGCTCCAGCCTCTGCAGCCCCGCGGGTTCGTCGAGGCGCAGCCGGAATCGTCGTTCGAAGGCGAGACGGAGTGGAGCTTCCACCACACCTTGCTCCGCGACGTGACCTACGAGAGCGTCCTCAAACGCGAGCGCGCCGCGCTGCACAAGGCGGCGGCCGCGTGGCTCGAGGAACAGGCCTCGCGCGCCGGCCGGCTGGAGGAGTTCGCTGGGCTGCTGGGCGAGCATGCCGAGCGGGCCGGAGAGATGACCGCGGCCGCGGACTGGTACCTGAAGGCAGGTGAGCGCGCGAAAGCCCAGGGCGCCACGGCAGAAGCGCGAAAGTTCCTCGATCGCGCACTGGAACTACTTCCGCCGATCGACCGGGAGCGCCGCTGGCGCGCCTTAATGGGCCGCGAGGAGGTCCTGGCCATCCTAGGCGAGCCGGACGCCTGGCGTGCCGATGTCGCGGCCTTGATGGAGCTGGCAAAGAGCCTGGACGACGACAATCGACTGGCGGAAGTCTATCATCGTCAGGCGGAATACGCGCGGAGGACTGCCGACTACCGCACCGCACTGAGGGCGGCAGGGGAGGCCGTAGCCGCGGCGCGGCGCGCCGGGAACCCGCCGATCGAAGTGCAGGCCCTGGGCTTGAAGGCGCAGGCCGAGACGCGGCTGGGTGAAATGGATGCGGCGGCGCAGACAGCCGGTGAGGCTCTCGCGCGCTCCGAGAAGTTGGGCGATGATCGCGCGCTGGCGCTTACGCTGGCGCGCGTCGCCACCTACCACCTCGAATCGGGACACATTGCGCAGGCATTGCAACTGTACCGCCGGCACGTGGAGATCGACCACCGCCTGGGAAACCGATCGGCCGAGGCGGGCGGGCGGGCGAATGAAGGCTACACCTGTCTTCTTCTCGGCCTGTACAAGCTTGGCCGCACCGCCCTCGAGCAGGCTCTGGAACTGGCGGAAGCCATCGGCGCCCGCCGGCCGCGCGCCTACATCCTTGAAAACCTCGGCTATGCCTATTTTCGTAGCGGCGATGGAAGGACCGCTCGACAGATTCTTGAACGCTCGATGGTCGATATGGTGGCGGTGGACGATGCGTTTGGTCGCGCCGCATCACTGGCCTATCTTGGGTACGTGCTGGAGCAATCAGGAGACATCACAGGTGCCGCAAAACGCTACGAGGAGGCCAGAGGCATCTTTGCCGACCTAGGTGTGCCCGGCCCGGAGGTGGACGTGTGGGCCGGGTTGGCGCGGTGCGCGCTGGCCCAAGGCCGTCTCGACGAGGCAGGCCGACATGCCACAGAGATCTTGAGCTACACGACGACGCAAGGTACCAAGGGCACGGAAGCCCCCGTGTGGATCTTCCAGACTTGCGCGGATATCTTTGATGCGCTGAATGAGCCGGGGCAGGCTCGGGCGGCCATTGAAGCAGGCTATCGTGAGTTGATGGACCGTGCCGAAAAGATCAGTGATCCCGAGTGGCGCAAGTCGTTCCTCGAGAATGTTCCCGAACACCGCGCCATCATCGAACTGTGGGAACGCCTGGCGCCCAATCGAGCATAGGGGAAGCGACGCTTATTCGGCGGCAAGCTGCGGGAGCAGGATGATATGGCGCGGCTCGATGGCCACGTAGAGCTGCTCATCGGGCCCGAACCTCTCCGGACTGAACGCGAGCAGGTCGACTTCTCCGACGGCGAGGCGGTATTTCACGCGCGTCCCTTCATAGAGCGCGGACGTCACCTTCCCGCGCAAGATGTTCGCGGCGTCCCCCGGATGCTGCTTGCTCAGCGACACATGCTCCGGTCGCACACCGGCCACCACGCGGCTCCCGGCGACGCCCCCTTCCGGCCGCACCGCCCGCAGCGCGCCGACACGCCTTCGTCAGGTTGATGAGCCGGATCGAGGGCATACGGAATGGTTCGTTCGCCATTCTTGCATGTTGTCGATGACAGGGAGACCATGCGCAGCCGGGGAACCATGGGACCGTGTCCTCGACCTCAGTCCGGACCTCCGTCGACGCATGCCTCGAGCAGATCGACCGTCATGACGCCGAGCTTCGGGCCTGGGTCTACGTGGATCGCGAAGGGGCCCGTCGCAGTGCGGATTCGCTCGATCGAGACGCCGCCGCGTCAAGGATGCGGGGGTCCCTCTTTGGACTGACCGTCGCGGTGAAGGACATCTTCGACGTGGCGGGGATGGATACGACGTCCGGCGCTCCGCCCTTCGCCCACCGGCGTCCGGAGCGAGATGCTCCCGCCGTGGCCGCGCTGCGCAGCGCCGGGGCGGTCATCCTCGGAAAGACCGTGACCACTGAGTTCGCCTTCGCCGATCCGAGCGTCACGCGCAATCCGTGGAATCTCGCGCATACGCCTGGTGGATCCTCCAGCGGCTCCGCTGCCGCGGTCGCCGCGGGGATGGCCCAGGTCGCGCTGGGATCGCAGACGATCGGTTCGACGATCCGCCCCGCGGGCTACTGCGGCGTCGTCGGATTCAAGGGAACGTATGGGCGGATCAGCACCGAGGGCGTCACGCCGCTGTCGTGGAGCCTGGACCACGTCGGCATCTTCGCACGGAGCGTCGAGGATGCGGCAGGAGTCTTCTCGATCCTCGCCGCAGAGCCCGCCGCAGCGAGCCTTTCGGCAACGATGCCTTCGGAGTCGCCGGTACCCGAGGGATCGCCACGCCGCAGCAATCCACCGAGATTCTGCATCCCCCGGGCGTGGGTCGACTCGGTCGCCACACCGGGTGTCCGGACACATCTCGACGAGGTCGCGGAGCTGCTCCGGCGGGCCGGAGGGGTGGTGGACGACGTCATGCTCCCACCCGGAGGTGCGCAGATCGAAACGGACGGTCGCCTCGTGCTCCGCGTCGAAGTCGCCGCCTACCACAGCCGGTGGTTCTCCGAGCATGCGGCAGAGTACGCTCCAAAGATCAAGGAGTTGATCGAATCCGGCCTGCTGGTTCCCGCCATCGATTACATCCGAGCCCATGAGGCACGTTACCAGTTCCGTCGCGAGATGGGTTCGATCTTCAGCCGGTACGACGCCCTCCTGCTGCCCTCTGCGCCGGCCCCCGCCCCACCGCTCTCCGAGAACACGACAGGCGATCCGGTCTTCTGCGCACCGTGGTCGTTCGCGGGTCTTCCCTCGATTGCCCTACCGAGCGGGATCACACCCGGCGGCCTCCCCCTCTCGGTCCAGCTCGTGGGTGCGGCCGCCGCCGACGCGGAGCTCCTGGAGCTCGCCCGCTGGTGCGAGGCGCGGCTGGGATTCAGTGCCGCACCACCGCAGTGAGCATCCCGCCCCCGCTGACCGAACGCGTGCTGCAGCGGCTCCCCGGACCGCGTGGGCTCTGGGTAGCGTTGTGGGCCGCGGTGTCAATCCTGGTCTACGAGCTCGCCCACCGGTTCGCCAATCTGCCGACGTACCCGGGCGCCGTGTATACGATGATGAGTGGATATGCAAACCTCGTCGGGCTGATCGGCGCACGATGGCTGTGGCGGACGCTGGATGAGATCCGGCCGGCGTTGAAGGCCCTGATGAAAGAGCCGGCCTCCAGGCTCTTCGAACAGGCCGGCTGGGCCGCGGGACCGCTGCTGCTGTCAGTCCTGATGTCGGCGACATGGACGGTCACTGATTTCGCCAGGTACCCCGGATGGGTGACGGCCTGGATCGCCGCCGCTCAGTATTTTGCCTACCTCCCCGCGAATACCGGGCTGTGGATGTATGCGGTCATCGTGGCCGACCTCTATCAGCTCGGCCGGCGGCCGCTGCACTTCCATCCGTTCGAGGAAGATCGCAGCCTCGGAGTTCGGCCACTGGGGAGCCTGGCGTCCCGCGCGATCTTCGTTCTGAGCGCGGGCCTGATCCCACTTGCCGTGGCGGGTGTCCGCGACGCGCGGACGTTCATTGCCCTCCTCATCGTCTACGTGCTGGGCATCGCGGTGATGTTCCTCGCCCTGTGGCGCATTCATCTTCAGATGCTCGCCGAGAAGACGCGCGTGCTGGGACAGGCGCGGGCACTGGTGGCGGAGGCGATTCGACCGATTACCGCCAGTTGGACTGCCGAGACTCTCCGGACCCAGGCACAAGTCCTTGGCGCCGCGGACCAGGTGGAGCGGCGGGCCGCGGCCATCCAGGAATGGCCGTTCGATGAGACCATCCTGACCCGCATCGCCGCGATCCTCACCGCGGTC
>DATDEG010000205.1:0-11565 GCA_036523465.1 bacterium | reverse complement strand
AGGAGACGGCGCAGGACCTCGTCTGGCGGACCATTCCCCCATGCGATCCAGGCGAGATCGACGATGGCATCCGCGCGGCCCAGGCGATGATGCACCGGCTCGGCGTCACCGCCGTCCACAACTTCGTCGGGACATCACCTGACGACGGTGGACCGACGTTCACCGCATTCCGCCGGCTCGCCGAGCGCGACGAGCTGCGGCTCCGAGTGTGGGCGACCATCCCGGAAGGCGATATCGAACACGCGGCGGCGCTGGGTCTGCGTTCCGGGTTCGGGAGCGAGTGGCTGCGGCTGGGCGCGGTAAAGATCTTCGCGGACGGGACCCTTGGGTCGCAGACGGCGGCCATGCTGGAGCCGTTCGAGGGGCGATCCGACAACCTGGGGATCGCCATCCACACCCGCGAAGAGCTCATCGACCTCGTCGGCCGCGCCGTTCGAAGCGGCTTCTGGTGCGCCATCCATGCCATCGGCGATCGGGCGAACCGGTGGGTGCTCGACGCGTACGAGATCCACCACGGCACGTCCCGCGCCCAGGGCCTGCGCCACCGGATCGAGCATGTCCAGCTTCTCCATCGAGATGACCTCCCGCGGCTGGCGCGGCTCGGGGTCGTCGCCTCCATGCAGCCCATCCACTGTACGAGTGATCGCGACATCGCCGACCGGCATTGGGGAACGCGCAGCCGTCTCGCGTATGCCTGGCAGAGCCTGCGGCGGGCCGGGACGCCCCTGGCCTTCGGGTCCGATGCTCCCGTGGAGACCCCCGATGTCTTCCAGGGGTTGTATGCTGCGGTGACGCGGAAGCGTGCCGAGGAGCCCGACCGCGGGAGCTGGTACCCTGACGAATCGCTGCCCATCGACGAGGCGGTGCGGGCATACACAGAGATGCCGGCGTACGCGGCCGGGACCGAGACGTTCATGGGGCGGCTCGCGGAGGGATACCTGGCGGATTTCGTCGTCCTGGACGGCGACCCGCTGTCGGGGCCCGCTCAGGACCTGCTGCGCATCCGGGTGGCCGCCACCGTCGTTGGGGGAGCCCTGGTCCATAGCGGCGAGGGCTTCAGCGGCTAAACCGTTCCAGGGGTGTGAAGGTCTCTTTCAACGGATGAGTACGCACGCGGAAGACATCGGGCTCGTCGAGGCATTCAGGCGCGGGGAGGAGAGTGCCTTCACCGCGCTGGTCATCAAATACCGCGAGTCGCTTTACCGCATCGCCCGGCGCTTCGTGCACAGCCATGAGGACGCCGCCGACGTGACCCAGGAGGTGCTCATCCGCGTGCACCGCGCGCTCCCGCGGTTCGCGGGACGCGCCCAACTGCGCACCTGGCTCTTCCGCATCACTGTCAATCTCTGTCTTGACTTCGCCTCGCGCCGGTCAAAGGAGATGCTGCCGGGACTCACCGATCTTCTGAAGGAGCCCACCGCGTCTCCCGACCAGGAGCCGGCCGAGTGGCTGGAGCGGCGGGAACTCGGAGAGATCGTCGTGCGGGCCATCGATGCCCTTCCTCCACGGCAACGGGCGATGGTCGTGCTGCGCGTGTACCAGGACTTGCCCTATGCGGACATCGGCCAGGTCATGGGCTGCGCCGAGGGAACGGTGAAGGCGACGATGTTCGCCGCGTTTGCCAAGCTCCGGAAGAGCCTCGCACCGTACGCCATGGAAAGCAGGGCCCGGGACGGCGAGCACCAGCTCCGCGGCGGGGACAGCAGATGAATTGCGCGGAAGTGCGGGAACTGCTCGTCGAAACGCTGAGTGGGACGACACCTCCGGACCTGCGCCGGGCGGTCGCAGCCCATCTCGCGTCGTGCGCCGAGTGCCGGGCGGAAGCCGCGGCCCTCGAGGAGACCGCGCAACTGTTGCGCGGCGTGCCCGATGCCCACCTGCGCGACGAGCACTGGGACGTCTTCATGACCCAATTGGATGCTCGTCTTGCGACGGAGCAGCGTCGTCCGTGGAGCCGGGTGCAGCGCTGGCTGCGCCAGCCCCGCCACGCCTGGACGGCCGCGGGGGCAACTGCGGTGCTCGTCGCTGCCCTGGGCATCGCACTCCTCGGGCAGGGAGGCCGCCTGCGAGAAGCTGACCGCCCCCCTGATGCCGTGACTGCTCAGGTCCTGGTGCTGGTCAGCCCCAGGGTCGTTGAGGACATGCCGGCGATGAGCGCGTCGCTTGCCGTGTGGAAGGCAGGCCTGGGGGCGAGCGACGTCTCTTACGAGTTGACCGGAGGCAGGTAGTGCGCGTTCGCCGCGCTGCTCCCATCGTCGGCCTCGCCCTCCTCCTTACCATCCCCGCCTGGTCCGCGCCCCCTCTGCCGCCGCGCGACCCGCGGGCGGAGCGGGTGATCGAAGCGCTGCTCATCTGGCGGCTCGTGGACGAGCTCAATCTCACCGACCAGCAGGTCGCGCGCATCTTCCCGCGGATCAAAGCCCTGAAAGATCTCCGCATCGAGCTCGGGCTCCGCCGCGTGATGCTGCAGCGTGAGCTTCGGGCGCTCGTGCGCGAGCAGCCGCGGAACGAGGATCTCATCCGGGCGAAGATCACCGAGCTGGATGCGCTTCGCACCCGGATCGAGCGGGAGCGGGGGCGCATCTTCCAGGAGGTCAACGCGGCCCTGGCCGTGGAGCAGCAGGCCCGCTTCGCCATCATTCAGGAGAGTTTCGAGGCGGAGACGATCAGGACGCTCGAAGAGGTCCGCCGGATCGTCGAAGAGCAGCGGCGCCGCTAGCGTAGGCGCATGTCTATCCTTCTCTAATCAAGTAGTCTGCTTTGCGATACGTCAGTTTCTCTCCGCAGTGCGGGCAGCGGTGGTAGTTTGCCGCCAGCGTCCCCTTCTCGAAGCTCCTGCGGTCCAGCCTCAGGCGGGTGTCGAACTCCCGCCCGCATGATTTGCAGATGACCTGGAGGGCTAGCTTCCCCATCATCTCTGTCTCCGGAATGCGGTGCGTCCATTACCAGTTATTCCGTAGGGTACCATCCGGGAAGGAAAGGGCGGAAGAGGATGGCGTTTCTCAACGACCAAGACGCGGCCTTTGTCCGGAAGCGGTTCGCCGACGAGCTGGTCGCGGTCGTGACCCTCGAATTCTTCACCCCGAGTATCGGCGGACTCGCCCTGCCGGGGCAGGATGCGGAGATCGCCGAGTATGCGCGGCAGATCCTCACCGAGGTCGCCGCCCTCTCCCCGCGCATCACGCTCAATGTCCACAGCATGGCCTCGGAGCCCGAGGCGGCGACACGCTTCGGCATCGCCCGTACCCCGGCGGTCGCCATTATCGGGGCCGCGGATTACGGCATCCGGTTCTACGGCATGCCGGCGGGCTACGAGTTTGCCACGCTGCTCGAGCTCATCCTCGACGTCTCGAAGGCGCAGCCGCCGCTTTCCGACGCGACGAAGGCGACCCTCGCCCGGCTGAAAGACGAGGCGCACATCCAGGTCTTCGTCACCCCGACCTGACCGCACTGTCCCCGCGCGGCCAGGCTGGCCGCGCTGCTCGGGATCGCCAGCGACAAGGTCCGCGCGGACATCGTCGAAGCGAGCGAGTTCCCCGATCTGGCCGAGCGGTTCGCCGTATACGCCGTGCCGAAGATCGTCATCAATGAGACTACCGAGTTCGTCGGCGCCCAGCCCGAGCCCGCCTTCGTCGGCTACGTCGCCCAGGCGGCGGGGATGCAGGAGGCGTCCGCCACCTCCGAGTAATCGTAGGTGGCATGCAGGACGTCTTTGCCTACATCGATCAGCACCGCGACCGGTTCATCGAACGCCTGCAGTGGCTCTGCCGCCAGCCCAGCATCGCCGCACAGAACGTGGGCATCCAAGAGACGGCCGAGATGGTCGCGCAGCTCATGCGCGAGGTCGGGGTCGCGCCGCAGCTCTTCGCCACGGACGGCGCGCCCGTCGTCTACGGGGTGGTGGGTGTAGGTCCGCGGACCCTCCTGATCTACAATCACTACGACGTCCAGCCACCTGAGCCGCTCGAGCTATGGGAGTCGCCACCGTTCGCGGCAGACGTGCGCGACGACAAGCTCTACGCCCGGGGAGCCGCGGACAACAAGGGGAACCTCGTGGCGCGTCTCTCCGCCGTGGAAGCATGGCTCCGGGTCCGCGGGGCGCTCCCCCTGGCCGTACGCTTCGTGGTCGAGGGGGAGGAGGAAGTCTCGTCCGCGCATCTGCACCAGTTCGTCCGCGAGCATCGCGATCTCATCCAGGCCGACGGATGTCTGTGGGAGGCCGGCGGGAAGGACATCCAGGAGAACCCCGGGCTCTACATGGGGGCGAAGGGGATCCTCTACGTCGAGCTGGAGGCCCGGGGGGCGAACCGCGACCTACACAGCAGCCAGGCCACGATGGTGCCGAATCCCGCCTGGCGGCTCGTCTGGGCGCTCTCCACGCTGAAGGATCGGAACGAGCGCGTGCTCATCGACGGGTTCTACGACGATGTGGTGGAACCCACGGCGGAGGAGATAGAGCATCTCCGGCGGATCGCCGCCCAGCGCGACGACGACCTGCGCCGGCGCGATCTCGATCTCGAGTCCTTTCTCCTCGGCCTGACCGGCATCCAGCTTATCAAGCGGAACCTGTTCCAGCCCACCTGCACGATCTGCGGCATCGGCTCGGGGTACACCGGGCAGGGATCGAAGACCGTGCTCCCCTCGCGCGCGATCGCAAAGCTGGACTTCCGCCTGGTTCCCAACCAGCGACCGGAGGACATCCTCCACAAGCTGGAGACCCACCTGAACCAGCACGGCTTCGCCGACCTCGAAGTGCGCCAGCTCGGCGCAGAGCATCCGGCCCGCACGCCGGTGGACTCCCTGCTCTCGCGCGTGATCCAGGAAACAACGAAAGAGATCTACGGCCGCGATCCGATCGTCTCGCCGCTCATGGCCGCGACGGGGCCGATGTACGAGCTCACCGCGCAGTTCGGCATCGCCACGGTCGGCACGGGCGCGGGGTACGCGCACAGCAACGGCCACGCCCCCAACGAGAACATCCGCCTCGATGACTTCTTCCAGCACATGAAGCACGTCGTGCTGATCCTCCAGCGCTTCGCCGCCGCAGACCCGGAATGACGCGATGCGTCCTGCCGGCCGTCTAAACCGGTTGAGACGCGGGGGCTTGAAGACCGTGCCGGAGGGGACGGGGTTGGCTGACCCGGCCCCCCCACGGACGGTGACGCGTCCCGAACACCGGAGCGTGCTCGGGAACTAGTACTCGCCGTACAGCCAGGCATCGACGGGCCGCCTGACGTCGGAGAGCTCGGCGGGCGAAGCGAAGGCGGCCGTCTGGGCCAGCAGGACGAGCAGTGCGAACACGAGGATCAGCACGCGCTTCATGGTCGTCACCTCCTTTCCTGTCCTGTCTGGCCGCAATAGTATCCAGTTCGCTCTGACTCAACATCGGTCTACTGACCCGGGCGGCGCCCGTCGGCCGTCCCATCTTCTCAGGACAGTTACGCCATCCGGCGCAGCGTGTTGCCGGCCCAGATCAACCAGACGATCGGCAGGAGGAAGGACACCAGAAACAGCGCGCTCACGTTCATGACCAGGCCGGCCACGGCGTTCACGATGCCGGTGACGATCCCGAACCAACCGAGCGCGCTGCCGAAACCAGGCGTGGCGGTGATCGCCCAGCCCGCGAACAGTGTAGAGAGGCCAACGAAGAAGTTGCCGAGACTGTCGCTGGCCATGCTGAGGCCGTTGATCGCCACGTAGGCATGGGCCGCCGCGACCTGGTCGCCTGCGGCTGTCTTCACCAACCACGGAGCGGCGGCAAGGATGATGAAGGCGCTGAGCGCGTGACCGGCGAGACCACCGAGGCCGAAGTAGAGGGTGGCGGTGGCCCGCGTCGGCGTGCGCCCGGCCAGCGCGGAGGCCAGGCCGGCCACGAACACCGCTGCCGTGGACACGGTAAGGATGGCCAGGCAGGCGATGACCTCATTCCGGCCGGACTGAGCGCGGAAGAATTCCAGCGCCTTCGCCGGATCATTGAATGTGGCCGGTGTGGCTCCGCTCGTGAAGTACAGGATGAAGAGGACCGCAAGTGCAACGCCGGCGACGATGCCCAGCGTGCCGGCGGTCTGGCGACGAGGACTCATGACCCACCTCCCGACCTCGCTTGGATATGGTGCCAGTCAGTACGCGAGGGTTAGAGGCGCGGTTCGGGATGGAGAGCGGGACCCCTGCTGTGGTGCGGAAGGGGAGATTTGAACTCCCACGGGGTTTCCCCCACAGGCTCCTGGGGCCTGCGCGTCTGCCAATTCCGCCACTTCCGCACTGGCATTCCTACGATAGCGACGCCTCCTGGGGGTGTCAACGGGAACGGCCGTCGTGTCCTCATCCGAGCCGAGAGTGGGAACTGTGGCCTGCGGCCCGTACACTATGAAGGAAGACCATGGACGTTCGCGCGTTCCTCGGACAGATCCGCGCCGGCCCCTCCTACCAGGGGCAGATCGTTCACGAGCGGTTCCTCCCGCCCCGCGCGGCGCGATATGGCTCGCTCCATCCGCTCTTGCCGGAGATCTTGGTGGAGGCGCTGGCCCGCCAGGGCATCGGACGTCTGTACCGGCACCAGGCCGCGGCGATCGGCGCGGTGCGGAAGGGACGCCACGTCGTCGTCGTGACCGCGACGGCCAGCGGGAAGACGTTGACGTACGCGCTGCCGGTCTTGGAGACGCTGCTCACAGACCCGGCGGCCCGGGCGATCTTCGTCTATCCGACCAAGGCCTTGGCCCAGGATCAGGCGGACGCGCTCGCTGAGTTCGGCCTTTCGAGCGTGCGGGCCGGCACGTACGACGGCGACACGCCGCAGCCGCAGCGCCGTGAACTGCGGGAGCGGGCCCAGATCATCCTCACCAATCCGGACATGTTGCACGTGGGGATCCTGCCGCAGCACACCCGCTGGCGCGAGGTCTTTGCCCGCCTGCGCTACGTCGTCGTCGATGACGCGCACGTGTATCGCGGCGTCTTCGGCAGCCATGTCGCCAACGTCCTTCGCCGTCTCCGGCGCCTCTGCCGGCTCTACGGCGCCGATCCGATCTTCGTCCTCACCTCGGCCACCATCGGCAATCCACAAGAGTTCGCCGAGACGCTCCTTGGACTGCCCGTGGACGTCATCGATAACGACGGCGCCCCCCGCGGACCGAGATGGTTCGTCCTCTGGAATCCGCCGCTGATCGATGAGGCCCGGGCCCGGCGCCGCAGTACCTCCAGCGAAGCCACGGCGTTATTCTCGCAACTCATCCGCGATGGGGTGCGCACGATCGCGTTCACACCGGCGCGGAAGATGACCGAGCTCATCTTCCGGTACGCGCGCTTCGAGCTCGATGAGTACGCCCCCGAGCTCGCTCCCCGCATCAGCCCGTACCGCGCCGGGTATCTGCCGGAAGAGCGCCGGGCGATCGAGCAGCGCCTGTTCCATGGAGACCTTCTGGGCGTCGTCAGTACGAGCGCCCTGGAACTGGGGATTGATGTCGGAGGTCTGGACGCCGCGCTCCTCGTCGGGTATCCCGGAACGATCGCCAGCACATGGCAGCGCGCCGGCCGCGCCGGACGGGGGACCGGCGAGGCCCTCGTCGTGTTGCTGGCCCTGGAGGACGCGCTCGACCAGTATCTCATGCGGAATCCTGACTACCTGTTCGAGCGCGGGGTGGAACGCGCCGTGCTCGACCCGCAGAACCCGTACATCCTCGCCGCCCACCTGCGCTGCGCCGCCGCGGAGTTGCCGCTGTGGATGAAGGATGAGGAAGTGTTCGGCCCGCGGATGGGCGAGGTCGCGCGTCTCCTCGAGGACCATGGGGATCTGCGACGCTACCGGGAGCGGTGGTATTGGCGCAGGCCCGGGTACCCGGCGACCGAGGTCGCCGTGCGTTCCGCTTCGGGTGACACGTTCCGTATCGTTGACGAGGCCCGCGGCCGTCTGATCGGCACGGTCGATCGGGCGCGCGCGTTCGAGCAGGTCCACCCGGGCGCAGTCTACCTCCATCAGGGCGAGCCGTATCTCATCCGGGCCCTCGATCTCTCCGCGCGTGTGGCCTCGGCGTCGCCCACCGACGCCGATTACTACACGCAACCCCGCTCGGACACGCAGCTCGACGTCCTCGCCGTGGAGCAGCAGCGCTCCTGGGGTCGGACCGAGGCCTTCTGCGGCCGGGTGGATGTCACGACTCAGGTCTACGGGTTCGTCCGCAAGCGTTTGTTCTCCGACGAGGGTCTTGGGGAAGAAGCGCTCGATCTGCCCGAAGAACGTCTGCAGACGAAGGCCGTGTGGCTGACGATTCCTGAGCAACTGAACGCAGAGATCCGGCGCCTCGGGCTCGATCTCGCTGGCGGGATCCACGCGGTGGAGCACGCCGCGATCGGGCTGCTGCCGCTCTTTGCGATGTGCGACCGGTGGGATCTCGGCGGCGTTTCCTATCCCTTGTATCCCGACTTCGGCGTTCCAGCGATCTTCATCTATGAAGGGCATCCCGGCGGTGTAGGCATCACCGACACCGGGTACGCGATGCTGGATGAGTGGTTCGCGGCGACGCTGCGGACGGTCGAGACCTGTCCGTGCGAGGCGGGCTGTCCGTCATGCATCCAGTCGCCGAAGTGCGGAAATCTGAACGAGCCGCTCGACAAGCGCGCCGCCGTCGTTCTCCTCCGCGGGCTGCTCCGCGGCAGCGCGACGGTGGCCGGACCGGATCCACTTCTCGAACGAGCGGGAGGCCGGCATGGTCCGCGTCATCGGCGTCATCGGTGAGTCGGCATTCTCCGACCCGGAGCACGAGGCTCTGGCGGAGGACGTCGGCCGCCGGATCGCCGCCGCGGAGGCCGTCTTGATCTGCGGAGGGTCGGCCGGCGTGATGGAGGCGGCATGCCGCGGCGCCCGCCGGGCGGGCGGCCTGACGGTTGGGATCCTTTCTGGAATCGAGCGTGCCGAGGCGAATCCGTTCGTGACGATCGCCGTGGCCACGGGCATGGGGCAGGCGAGGAACACGCTGATCGTCCTCTCCTCCGACGTGCTCATTGCGATCGGCGGCGGGTACGGCACCCTGGCGGAGATCGCCTTGGCGTTCCGCTACGGCAAGGCCGTCATCGGCCTGCGCACCTGGGAGGCGGGGCACGGAGACCTGCGCGCACCCATCACCGTCGTGCGCTCGTCGGAAGAGGCGGTACGCGTAGCGATGCAGATCGCAGGAAGGGGCCCGGGATGAGCGCCACCCTGTACGTCGTCGCAACGCCCATCGGGAATCTCGAAGACCTCACCTTCCGTGCCAAGCGGGTGCTCGAGGAGGCGGACGTCATCGCCTGTGAAGACACACGGCATGCCCGGATCCTCCTCACGCACTACGGCATCACCACGCCGCTGATGAGTTACCACGAGCACAACGAGCGGCAGCGCGCCGCCGAGCTGGTCGGCCGGCTGCGAGCAGGCGAAGATGTCGCCCTCATCTCCGATGCCGGCACGCCGGCGCTGTCCGACCCGGGGTTTCCACTCATCCGCGAGGCGATCGCGGCGGACTGCACCGTCGTCGTCGTGCCGGGGCCGAATGCGGCGCTCGCCGCGCTCACCGTGGCCGGACTGCCGACTGACCGGTTCGTCTTCCTCGGGTTTCTCCCACGCCGCTCGGGCGAGCGGGCGCGCGCCCTCGAGGCGCTGCGCGCGCTTCCCTGGACCCTGGTCATCTATGAAGCACCGCATCGCCTCACGGCCGTGCTGCACGATCTGCGCGCCGCGCTCGGTGACCGCCGCCTCGCCCTCGCCAGAGAACTCACGAAGCGCTTCGAGGAGGTCTTCCGCGGGAGGATCTCGGAGGCGCTGGACCACCTCGAGACACACCGACCACGGGGAGAGTTTACGCTGGTCGTGGAAGGAGCACCGGGGGGCGCGCCGGCGGCGACGGACGGCCGGGACGCGCGGTTGACGATGCGTGCTTTGCTGCGTGAAGGACGTGCTCCGAAAGATGCCGTCGCCGCGGTGATGCGCGCATCGGGACTGCCGCGACGAGAGGCGTACCGGTTGCTCCTCGAGGTCCAGGGGAAGCGATGAGTGATTCCTGGCTGCCATTACCCGCGGATTACGCCACCGTGCTGAAAGCGGCGAGCGAAGCCGAGGCCGCGCTGGTGCGGCGCATCCTGGAGGAGGTCGGCATTCCGGTCATCATCCGCAGCCGCCAACTTCCCGGTTTCGGAGACCTGGTCCAAAAGGGCAGCGGCGTGTGGGCGGACCTGCTCGTCCCCATCGCCTACGAGTCGGCGGCACGGGAGTATGTGACGGGGTATCTGCGCCAGATGAGGGAGGCGGGAACGGTGAGCCGGATCGCGGGGATCATCCCACCGCTGGTGACGCTCTTCGATCCGGACGGCCGGATCGACGAGGACGCCAACCGGCAGCACCTCGATCGTCTCATCGCCGCCGGTGTGCACGGCGTCTTCGCCCTGGGGAGCACGGGAGAGACGATGCATCTCACCCCGGAGGAGCGCCGGGAGTTCGCCTCACTCGTCATCAACCACGTCAACGGGCGAGTGCCGGTCCTCGCCGGCTGTCTCAGCACGTCTACCGCGGAGGCGGTGTCGCTGGCGCGCTACGCGGAAGAGGCGGGTGCCGACGGCGTCATCGTCATCCCGCCATTCTACTGGACGCCCAACGACGAGGCGATCGCGGCGCACATCGGTGCGGTTGCGGAGGCAGTGAAGATCCCTGTCCTCATCTATAACTTCCCCGCAGTCGTAGGCCGAAGTATTCCTGCCCCGCTCGTGGCGAAGCTGGCATCGGCCTACGACCGCGTACTTGGCATCAAGGAGACGATCGACAGCATCAGCCACATCCATGAAGTCCTGGCGCTAGTGAAACCCTCCAAACCGGAGTTCAGCGTGCTGTGCGGCTTCGAGTTCCATCTCTTGAATACGCTGCTCAGCGGAGGCGATGGGTGCATTCCGGCGATCGCGAACTTCGCGCCTCACCCCACGGTGGCGGTCTACGAGCATGCGCGCGCCGGGCGGATCGCTGAGGCGGCCGCCGTGATGCGTCAGCGGCTGCTGCTGGCGACGCTCTATCAGCTCGATGCGCCGTTCTTCGTTGTGATCAAAGAGGCGATGGTGCTACTGGGGCAGGCGGCGCACGCGACGGTCCGCCCGCCGTCGCGGCCGCTGTCCGAGCCGAGCCGCCGACGGCTCCGCGAACTCCTCACGTCGGCAGGGCTATTGTAGCGGCCGAACGTCATCGCTTCGGCCCGAGGCCCTGTTGGCGGGCCGGATGCCACTAAGGAGGGAAGGACGTGATCCGCAGCATCATCCGCTTGAACGTCGAAGCCGGCCACGAGTACGAGTTCGAAATCCAGTTCCGCGAGCGCGGGGTCCTCAGGCGAGCCCGCGAGATCGCCCAGATGCGGACCGCGGAGCTGCTCCGTCCTCTCGCCGGCGGTCCCTACACCGTCATCGCCACCTGGGACAGCGCGGAGGATTACGCGGTGTGGGTCAACAGCCCGATCCGTGGGGAACTCTCCGCCACTCCGCCGCAGCTCTCGCAGCCCGTGGCACCCGCCGATCTCTACGAGATCGTGGAGCGATTCGAGTAGCCGGTCGAGCTGAGTTGAC
>DATDEG010000204.1:0-6512 GCA_036523465.1 bacterium | reverse complement strand
AAGATGATGCTCGGCACGGGCGCGGCGACCAGCGCCTACGACGACATCGAGCGGGCCCGGACGATCCTGCTGTGCGGAGCGAATGCGACCGAGAATCATCCTATCGTGGGCGCCCGGATCAAGCAGGCCGTGCTTCACGGTGCCGGTCTCATCGTCATCGATCCACGGCGGATCGAGCTGGCGGAGTACGCCGATCATCATCTGGCGCTGCGTCCGGGCACGAACGTCCCGCTGCTCAATGCGATGGCGTGCGCGATCGTCGAGGAGGGGTTGGTGGACGAAGAATTCCTGCGCACGCGGGTGGAGGAGTGGGCAGCCTACGGGGCGTTCATCGCCCGCTTCACGCCGGAGCAGGTCGCCCAGGAGTGCGGTGTGGAGGCGGCGGAGATCCGCGCCGCCGCCCGCCGGTACGCGAGGGAGACCCCGTCTATCATGTTCCACGGCCTCGGCACTACCGAGCACGTCCAGGGGACTGAGGGCGTGATGTGTCTGATCAATCTCGCCCTGCTGACCGGCAACATCGGCAAGCCGGGCACCGGCGTCAATCCCCTGCGCGGGCAGAACAACGTCCAGGGATCCGCCCACATGGGCTGCGAGCCGTCCAACCTCACCGGCTTCGTCCCGATCGCCGACGGACGCAGCCTCGTCGAGGGAGTCTGGGGCGCGCCGGTTCCGACCGTACCCGGATTGAACCTCATGAAGATGCTCGACGTCGCGCAGACCGGGGGACTCAAGGCCCTGTGGGTGATCGGATGGGACGTTCTGCTGACGAACCCCAACGCGACGCGCAGCCGGCACGCCTTCGAAGGAATCAACCTCGTCATCGTCCAGGATCTCTTCCTCAATGAGACGGCCAAGGAGTTCGGCACCGTCTTCCTGCCGGCCGCGTCGTCGTTCGAGAAGGACGGCACGTTCATGAACGCCGAGCGCCGGGTCCAGCGCGTCCGCAAGGCGATCGATCCGGTGGGGAGCAGCAAGCCGGATTGGGAGATCATCTGCCTGCTCGCCTCGGCGATGGGGCAGGCGGCGCGCTTCTCCTACGACTCCGCAGGAGCGATCTGGGAAGAGGTGCGCAAGGTCTGGAAGGCCGGGGCCGGTATCTCCTATGCTCGCTTGGAGGCCGGCGGCCTGCAGTGGCCGTGCACGACCGAGGACCATCCCGGGACGCCGCTGCTGCACACGACGCGCTTCGCGCAGGCCGAGCGCGCCGCGCTGCGCGCCATCGACTACCGGCCGACCGATGAGCGCACGTCGGCGGAGTTCCCGTTCCTCCTCATCACGGGACGCAACCTCTACCAGTTCAATGCCGGAACGATGACGGCGCGGACGAAGAACAGCCTCATCCGCCCGTCGGACACGCTGGATATCCACCCGGACGACGCGCGCCGCATCGGTGTGGCCGGCGGCGATCAGGTCCACGTGGCGAGCCGTCACGGGGACGCGCGTCTGCCCGTCCGCGTCACCTCCGCGCTCCGCCCGGGGGAGGTGTTCGCCACGTTCCACACCGCGGAGATCTTCCTCAACCGCGTGACCGGCCCGCTGCGCGACCGGTACACGGAGACTCCGGAGTTCAAGGTGACCGCGGTCCGCCTCCAGGCCGCATCCGGCGTAGCATCGCCTCCGCACGGGGCAGGTCCTCCGGCGTATTGATGTTGTGGAACAGGTCGGAGGGCTCGCCGTACCGCCGGATGTCCTGCTCCTCCACGCGGTGCACCCGAAGGGCGGTCGAGTTGATGAAGGTGTGAACCGCGGCGCTGCCGTGCGCCAGGAACTCAGCTATCGCCGAGGCGCAGGCCGCATGATAGACCGCGACGAGCGGTTCCAGGCCTGCCGTCCAGGTCGGCACCGTGACGGCGGCGTCCGGATCAACGCCGACGAGGAACCGGAGGAACGTCGCCCTCAGCATCGGCATGTCCACCGGGATGACAAGGACACGCTCTTGCCGGGCCTGTGTGAGACCGGCGAGGATGCCGGCCAGCGGTCCACGGCCCGGCATCGCGTCCGGGATGATGCGAACGGTGCGATCGGCGGTGAGGGCGTCCGGTGGAGCGGCGACCATGACATCGTCCGAGAGGCCGGCGACCAGGCCGAGAGCGCGATCGAGCAGGGTGACGCCGTCCAGCCGAACGGCCCGCTTGTCGGTTCCCAGCCGCGCCGAACGTCCCCCGGCGAGCACCAGTCCCGAGACATCAATCATGCCTGCTCTGTTCGCTGCGCTCTGCGGTCGGTCCCAGGGGCGCGGGCGGTCATGAGCGAACCGCCCATTCTAGAGTCCCATGAATTCGTCGGGTGAGTTCGTGGGGCGGAACTGGAGGTGATGCCGTGGCACGCGCGGTGCAGTTTCTCTTCGGCCGGGGGCGCGAGGGGGAGGTCAAGGCCCTTCTCCTCCGCCATCTCAACCAGGTTGGAGAATGCGTCAAACGGACGGAGGAGGTCCTCGACGACTACCTCACCGGCCGGCTGAACGAGGCGAAGACAGGCGCACAGGACGTCGATCATCTGGAAACTGAAGCCGACAGCCTCAGACGCTCGATCATCGACCTGCTCTACCGGGGGGCATTCCTGCCCGTCTACCGGCCTGACGTCCATGACTTCGTCGAGGAGGTGGACCGGATCGCGGATCGCGCGGAGCAGACCTGTGACTTCCTCCTCGGGCAGCGGCCGCAGATTCCGCCGGAGTTTGCCGACCTGTACCGGCAGATGTACTCGCACACCCGGACCGCGTTCGCCGCGCTGCACGAAGCGGTGACGGACTTCCTGGCCTCCGCCGACCAACCATTCATCCGCGATCGGCTGGCCACGGTCGGGATCACCGAATCGACGATTGACGACATCGAGTGGAAATACACCCGGCAGTTATTCAGTTCGGAGCTGACGCTGGACTTGAAGATGCACCTCAAGCATTTCACCGATCTGTTCACCGAGATTTCCGATCAGATCGAGGACGCGGGAGATCAACTCGAGGTGCTCCTCATCGGCTTCAAGATCTGATCGATGCTGCCCTTCTTACCTGCGTTGTACTTCGGTTGGGGAATCGGCGCCGCGGACGCGGCCAATACTTTCGGCCCCCAGATCGGTGCGAACGTCATCTCATTTCGCAGCGCCGTGTGGCTGGCGGCGATCTTTGCGTTTGTCGGAGCAATCGTCGAGGGACCCAAGGTGTTTCCGACGCTCGGCCGGCTCACGTCGTTATCGCTGGAGATGAGCGTTATCGCCGCCCTTGCCGCAGGCGCGACGATGCACCTGTTGGTCCGGTATGGCATGCCGGTATCGTCTTCACATTCCATCGTCGGCGCGCTCGTGGCCGTCGGCCTGTTCCAGCACGCCGGTCTCGACGGGAGGATCTTGACCCGGATCGGCGTGTCCCTGATCACGGTTCCGTTGGGTGCGGCTACCATCGCCTACTTCCTGCACCGGCTTCTGGGGGTCATAGTGCCTCGCCGACTCGGGATCGGGTTGTTCTTCCAGTCGACGGTGCGGCTGGCCGGCATCGCGATCGGTTCGTACGGCGCCTATGCGCTCGGCGCGAACCACGTTGGTAACGCGGTCGCCCCCTTCGTCGGTGTCGGGTTGCTCACCCCTCCGACGGCCGCCGTGCTCGGCGGACTGGCCATTGCCGCGGGGGTGCTCACCTACAGCCGTAACATCATCATGCTGGTGGGCAAGCAGATCACGGCCCTGGACCCTGTCTCGGCGCTCGTCGCCGTCGCGGCGTCCGCGGCCACGGTCCATCTGTTCACTCAACTTGCGATCCCCGTGAACACGTCACAGGCGATGGTTGGGGCGGTCGTCGGGGTGGGGCTCACCAAGGGCATGGTGGCTGTGAACCCCCGCATGCTCTACATGATTCCGCTCGCGTGGGTGATGAGCTTCGTGGGGGCAGGGGGAGCCGCCTACGTGTTGATGGCCGTCTCGGCCGCGTTCCGCTGAGCGGGCCGATCGCCCGGGGCGGCTCCTGAATCACTGGCCGACTATGAACGGCCGGGATCGGCGCGCTGTGTACACCGGAGAAAGGAGACTTGATTGGTCGACGTCGCACTGCTCGGCACATTCGCCAAGGACCGGATCGTGCACCGGGGCGTCGCCGAGATCGCCTCAGGCGGCGGAGTCTACTACGCGTCGGTCGCGCTCCGCAGGCTCGGATTCTCCGCGGCCGTGATCACCCGCCTCCATCCTGACGACTTCGGCCGGCTGGACGAGCTTCGCGCCGAAGGGGTGGCGGTCTACGCCTCGCCGGCCCCGCAGACGACCGGGATCGAGAACATCTACCCGACGGAGGAGATGGACCGCCGCATCTGCCGTCCACTCGCGTTTGCAGGACCGTTCGCTCCGGCGGAGATCCCCCCGATCGACGCCCGCGTCACGATCGTCACGCCGCTCATGGCGGGCGAGGTCGGCGCGGAGATCATCGCCCGGCTGGCCTCACAGGGGCCGCTCGGTCTCGATGTGCAGGGGTTCGTCCGAGTCCCTCAGGGGGACAAGCTGGTCACGACGACATGGCCCGAGATGGGCGACATCCTCACCAACGTCACCTATCTCAAGCTGGACGACGCCGAAGCCGAGGTGTTGGTTGGAGAGACCGACCTCCGCCGCGCGGTAGGGGCCATGGCGGAATTCGGCCCGCGCGAAGTCGTCCTCACGCACGGTCACGGTCTAGTCGTGTGGGCCGCGGGAGCCATCCATGAAGCGCGATTCCTGCCGTCGATCGTGCGGGGGCGGACCGGCCGCGGCGATACGTGTTTCTCGACCTACGTCGCGGCTCGCTTGGAGATGCCTCCGGCGCAGGCCTGCCGCTTTGCTGCGGCGGTGACGTCGTTGAAGATAGAGTGTCCAGGGCCCTTCCGTGGGACCCGGGCCGATGTCGAGAAGCTGATGGCCGCCGTGCAGGAAGAGATATGACCCTCGTAAGGCATTGACATCTTGATGCATCGATCATAGCATCATGATGTGTCAACAACCAGAACGACGATCACGCTTGAGGAAGACGTCGCCGCCGGAGTCCAGCGCGAGATTCGGCGGACGGGCCGGCCGTTCAAAGTCGTCATCAACGAGCTTTTGCGCACCGCGCTGCACTTGAAGAAGACCCCAAGGCCCGATCCCGGGCTCCGGATTAAGGCCCGACCTCTCGGCATCCGGCCGGGGCTGGACTACGATCGGATCACCCAACTCCTGGACGACATCGAAGGACCGGCGCACCGGTGATCCTGCTCGACGCCAACGTCCTGTTGCATGCGTACAACGCCTCGTCTCCACAGCACCATCGGATCCGTACCTGGCTCGAGCAAACGCTCGCCGGGCACGGTCCTGTGGCGCTCTCTTGGCAGTCAGTCATGGCGTTTCTCCGGATCGGGACCAACCCGCGAGCCTTCCCTGAGCCGTGGACGACCGAAGAAGCGCTGGCCATTGCCAGCGAGTGGATAGAGCACCCTGCTGTTGTCATTCTGCAGCCGACGGAACGCCACTGGGCCATCTTCGCAGGATTGGCGAGGCGTGGCCGGGTCAGAGGCCCACAATTGATGGACGCCCACCTGGCAGCGCTCGCCGTCGAGCACGGTGCGACCTTGTGCACCACTGATACCGGATTCCGGATGTTTCCGGGGATCCGCGTACTGAATCCGCTCGAGGAGACGGATTGACTCTTCGGTGGGTTGACTCACCGCCGGTGAGGCGGATGTGGCCCTTGCGGGTCAGTCCAGAAACAGCGGCACTAACCGCGCGGCGGTCACGTCGAGGAGGCCGCGATCCGTGATCTTGAGCTCGGGGATCACGGTGAGGGCGAGGAACGAGAGGGTCATGAACGGGTCCGTGAGCGGGCAGCCCATGCGCCGCGCCGTGGCGAGCAGGCGGCGCTGCTGATCCGCCACGACCTCGATCGGTTCCTCCGACATCAGTCCGGCGATGGGCAACGGCAGGGTGGCGACCTCCCGTCCCGCCACGGCCACCAGTCCTCCGCGCATCTCCAGCATGAGGTCCACCGCCTGGCGCATCGAGTCGTCATCGGCCCCGACGACGATGATGTTGTGGGCGTCGTGCGCCACGGTGCCTCCCAGCGCCCCCAACTTCAGGCCGAAGCCCCGGACGAACCCGACTCCGATCCGCCCGCTTCCGCTGTGACGCTCGATGAGCGCGATCTTCAGGAGATCTCGCCGCGGGTCGGCGAGGGCCTCGCCGTCGGACACGGTCGGGGGGGCCGTACCGCGCGCCGTGATGATCTGATCGGGGACGATGTCGATGACCCGGACCTCGGAGCCGTTCGACGGGATCCGGAAGTGGAGCGTACCCGGTGAGACGTTGATCGAGCTCCGCAGCGGCGGGAGTTTCACCGGGCGATCGTAGGGCAGCAGGCGCCCCTCACGGGACACGAGCCGGCCGAGCCGGTATACCAAGCGCGGCTCCGGCGCCTGAAGGTCGTCGAACACGACGAGATCGGCGACCCGCCCGGGGACGATCGCCCCGCGATCCCGAAGGCCGAAGTACTCCGCCGTATTGATCGTCGCCAGCTGCAGCGCGAG
>DATDEG010000203.1:0-1555 GCA_036523465.1 bacterium | reverse complement strand
GGGGCGCTCGGGGCGTGGCTGAGGGCGATCGCGAAGAATATCGCCCGGCAGCGCCTGCGGACCCGTTCACGGCATCCCGAGAGCGCCCTCCCGCCGGATGCGGTCGATCGCGCGCAGCAGCAGGCGCTCGATGCCGTGGAGGAGACCCTGTTGGTTCGAGACGCTCTGACCCGCCTGGAGGCGCCCTGCGGGGAAGTCCTCCGCCGCTTCTTCGTGATGGAGCAGAAGTACGGGGAGATCGCCGCGGCGATGCAGATCCCCGCCGGTACGGTCGCCAGCCGGATCGCCCGCTGCCTGGTCCGCCTCCGGCGGGTCATGGCTGGTCCGGAGAACCCGGCGGGAAGAAATCAGTACCCTCCGGCATCAGTCTAGGTAGAGGGGTCCTATGGTTCACTTGGAAGAAGAGACGATCGCTCAGCACGCCGCCGGGTTGCTCACGGGTGAGGATCTCAGCGCGGCCGATGTCCATCTGGCAACGTGCCCCGTGTGCCGTGCGACATCCGGGGGTTACCGGTCGCTCGTCGGATCGCTGAGCGCGCCGTCCGTTCCGGCGGACGTGCTGGCTCGGGTGCAGGATCAGGTCCGCCAGCGGGTACGGGTCAAGACGTTCATCCAGCAGTTGATCGAAGACCCGTCATGGCGGACGGAGGTAGGCCGAGATCCACGCGCCGCTCTCGAGCGGCACCGGATCCGGCCCACGCCGCAGCTCCTGGCGGCGCTGAAAGAGATCTCAACGCTGCAGGAAGGCGTCGACGGCAGCCAGCTTGATGAGCGCATCAGCAAGCTGCTGCCGCCGATATAGGCAGAGAAGCCCACTCAAAGGGGGGAAGATCGACATGTCTCGAGAGGGTGTAGCGGCGTTTCTTGTGCGGGTGATGGAGGACGAGGGGTTCAGGAACGAGCTGAAGGCCAGCCCCGAGGCGACGCTGGCGCAGTTTGACCTCACGCCGGACGAGGTCGCCGCGATCAAGAGCGCGGATCCGGCGAAGATCCAGGAGCTCGGCGTGGACGAGCGGGTGAGCAAGGCGGCGACCCCCGACAGGTTGTACATGACCGATGCCGCGTCGATGAGCTCATCGGTGGCGAATGTTCCGTGGAGCTCGCTGCCGACGATCCTCAAGCACCTGCTCACGCCCGGTCAGTAGCTCTGTCAGATCGTCACTGAGCAATGGCGGGGACCTCGCAGCGAGGTCCCCGTCAACTTTGAGAGAGGAGCTGGCCGAGCCGGAGGGGCGAGACAATCTGTTCCAGGGACGAGGCCTCGCCTCTGGTCCGCGCAGCCGCGAGCGCATCAAGAGATACCCGTTGCGCCAGGTCGGTAAGCTCACCGCGGGCGATGTCCCTGAAGAGCGCCGGAGTGAAGCGATGTTGGATGGCGAAGGCAAAGATCTCCGCGGCGCGCACGCCGTCATCCTCCCTGGTCATCACGCTGGCCAGACCGATCAATGCGTAGAGGGCGTTGGACACCTGATGGTGCTGCATGGCCCGCCCGAGCGCGTCGGTAAACGAGACCCGCGCCTGCTCCATCTGACCAAGCGCCAGATCGGCGAAGCCG
>DATDEG010000202.1:0-6817 GCA_036523465.1 bacterium | reverse complement strand
GTCCGTGCACGGTCAGGCTGGACTCTCGTGCGTCGATTGCCACGCCGACCTCGCCAGAACGAAGGACTTTCCCCACAAGGCGCGCCTCGCGGCCGTGTCGTGTGCGTCCTGCCACGATTCCGTCGGCAAGTCGCACGCCTTCCATCCCTCGATCGCCCGGGCTCTCAAGGGCGGGGGAGCGGCCGAGCCCTCGTGTCAGAAGTGTCACGGGAGCCATGAAATCGCCTCCGTCAAGGAGCCGGGCTTTCGCTTCGCTTCCGACGGTCAGGTCCAGGCCTGCGGAAGCTGCCACTCGGAGGTGCGTTCTCACTATCTCGCCTCGGAGCACGGCAAGGCGCTCATCCGCAGCTCGAAGAACGCTCCGACCTGTCTGACGTGCCACGCCAAGCCGGTCACGTCGAGAGCGGGAGTGGGGCTCGCATCGCTCAAGCGGTCCCAGGCCGATCTCTGCATTTCCTGCCATACGAAGCAGGCGGAGGGGCCGGATGAGGGCGCCCCGCCGGGCTCGTTCGTCTCGGCCTACACGAGCAGCGTCCACGGGGCCGCACTCTCCCGGGGCGACTCGCGCGCGCCGACGTGTGTCAGTTGCCACGGCGCTCACGATCCGCGGCACGGCTACGACTCGTCCTCGTACGTCAACAAGATGCGGGTCCAGCAGGTCTGCGGCCGGTGTCACGTCGCCGAGAACAAGCTCTTCACCGCCAGCGTGCATGGGAAAGCGATCCAGCAGGGCAACCGCGACGCTCCGGCGTGCACGGACTGCCATGGAGAGCACCGCGTGCTCGCGCCGAAGGATCCCCGCTCACCCGTCGCGGCCGGGAACGTCTCGACCCAGGTCTGCTCCCCGTGCCACGAGTCCCTGAAGCTCGCCGAAAAGTGGAACCTGCCGACGGACCGCGCGAAGACCTTCGCCGCGAGCTACCACGGGCTGGCCGCCCGCGGTGGAGGCACCGGCACGGTGGCCAATTGCGCGAGCTGCCACGGCGCGCACGACATCCTTCCGTCCAACGACCCGGCCTCCCGGATCAGCAAGGCGAACCTCGCCACGACGTGCGGAGCCGCGGGATGCCATCCCGGCGCCAATGCGAAGTTCGGGAGCACGCCGATCCACCTGGCGGCCACCACGAAGAAGGAGCCTCTCCTCTTCTGGATCGGAACGATCTACATCTTCCTCATCATCGGCACGATCGGCGGGATGCTGCTTCACAACACCCTCGACTTCATCCGGAAGGCGAAGCACGTCCAGGCCGTGCGCCGGGGCGAGATCGAGGAGGAGCCGGCCGGGCGCGGCCTCTACCTCCGCATGACCTTCAACGAGCGGCTGCAGCACGGGTCGCTCATGGTGAGCTTCACCCTGCTCGTCATCACCGGCTTCATGCTCCGTTATCCGGATGCCTGGTGGGTCCTCGGCATCCGCCGGCTCTCCACTCGCGCGTTCGATCTGCGCAGCCTCGTCCACCGGATCGCCGGCGTGTGGATGATCGCCGCGAGCCTGTATCACGTCCTGTACGTCATCTTCACCCGCCGGGGCCGCAGGCTCGTCGCGGACCTCTGGTTCCGCGGCAAGGACCTCAGGGACGCGCTCGGGCTGCTCCGCTTCAACGTGGGTCTCTCGCACGACAAGCCCAGGCTCGACCGCTTCAGCTACATCGAGAAGGCGGAGTACTGGGCGCTCGTCTGGGGAACCATCGTGATGGCGACCACGGGCGTCATCATGTGGTTCGACAACACCTTCATCGGGCTCCTCTCCAAGCTCGGTTACGACATCGCCCGCGTCATCCACTTCTACGAGGCGTGGCTCGCGACGCTCGCGATCATCGTGTGGCACTTCTACTTCGTCATCTTCAGCCCCGAGGCGTTCCCCATGAACATGGCCTGGTGGACCGGCAAGCTCTCCGAAAAGGAGATGAAGGACGAGCACCCGCTCGAGCTCGAGCGTCTGCGGAACCGGCCGGTACCTCCCGTCGGGGGCGGCACGCCGAGCGGGGCCCCGGGCGCATGAGCACCTTCCCCGCATCGACGCTTCCGAGCGCAGGGCGGAATCGGCCGCCCTGCGCCTTCCCCTCCTCGCCATCCTTCGAATGACCTCCACCGGCCGCGCCTTTGCCATCGCCCTCGCGATCCTGGGCGCGGCCGCCGGGCTCCGCGCCGGGGACCCCGTCAAGAACGAGGACTGCACCGCCTGCCACGAGCAGGGCGCGCGGGTCGGAAAGCGCAAGCCCGGCGAGGCCCCGCCCTTTCGCGCGGCGGCGCTGAAGGCGTCGCCCCACGCCTCGGCCGACTGCACCTCCTGCCACGCGGACATCAAGGAGCTGCCTCACCCCGAAAAGCTCGCTCGCGTGGACTGCGGCGCCTGTCACTCCGCCGAGCAGGCGCAATACGCGGCGAGCGTGCATGGCAAGGCGGCCTCGCGGCGCGACCCTTATGCGCCGTCGTGCACGACGTGCCACGGCACGCACGACATCATCCGGCCGTCCGAGCCCGGCTCCCCGACGTCCACGATGGAAGTTCCGCGGCTCTGCGGCACCTGCCATCGAGAAGGCACCCCCGTGAGCCTCACGCGGCAGATCCCGCAGGGCAACATCCTCGGCAACTACATGGACAGCATCCACGGCGAGGGCCTCTTCAAGAAGGGCCTGACGGTCACCGCCGTCTGCACGAGCTGCCACACCGCGCACTTCGTGCTGCCCCACACCGATCCCCGCTCGTCGATCGCCAAGCAGACGATCGCCAAGACCTGCACCCGCTGCCACGCCCAGATCGAGACCGTGCACCGCAAGGTGATCAGCGGCGAGCTCTGGGAGAAGCAGGCCCACATGATTCCCGCCTGCGTGGATTGCCACTCCCCGCACAAGGTGAGGAAGGTCTTCTACAGCCAGGGCATGGCGGACCAGGACTGCCTCCGCTGCCACGGAAAGTCCGACCTCACGGTGGCGCGGGCCGGCCAGAACCTCTCGCTGTTCACCAACAAGGACGAGATTTCCCGTTCGAGGCACGCCCGGATCGCCTGCGTCCAGTGCCACACCGGAGGCAATCCCGCCGAAACGCGGCCCTGCCGAACGATGGCGGCGAAGGTGGACTGCTCGGTCTGCCACGCCGAGGTCGTCGGGCAATACAAGGAGAGCCGGCACGGCCAGCTCTTCGCGCATGGCAGTCCCGACGCGCCGGCCTGCCGCGACTGCCACGTCCCCCACTTCACGCTCTCTCGAAACGACTCGAACTCGCCGACCTTCTCGCGCAACGTGCCGGCGCTCTGCGCCAAGTGCCACCGGACCGGCGAGAAGGCCGCGATGCGATACCAGGGGAAACAGAAGAAGATCGTGGAGAACTACCTGGAGAGCATCCATGGCAAGGGCCTGATGCAGTCCGGGCTCACGGTGACGGCCAACTGCGCCGACTGCCACAGCGCGCACCACGAGCTGGCGGCCTCCGACCCGAGGTCCAGCGTGAACCGCGCCAACATCGCGAAGACGTGCTCGAAGTGCCACCGCGGCATCTACGAGCTCTTCACCGCGAGCGTGCACACGACGGCCAAACCTCCGGCCGGCAAGTCGCTCCCGGTCTGCGCCGACTGCCACTCGGCGCACAGCATCCAGCGGACGGACCTCTCCAACTTCCGGCTCCACATCATGGATCAGTGCGGCCGGTGCCACGAAAAGATCGCCGAGACCTATTTCGATACGTTCCACGGAAAGGTCTCCAAGCTCGGGTATCTGACGACGGCGAAGTGCTACGACTGCCACGGCGCGCACGACATCCTCCCGGTGACCGATCAGCGCTCGCGGCTCTCGCGCACGAACATCGTGCAGACCTGCGCCAAGTGCCACAGCGGCTCGCACCGCCAGTTCGCGGGTTACCTCACGCACGCGACCCACCACGATCCCAAGCGGTATCCGTTCCTCTTCTACACGTTCTGGGGGATGACGGCCCTGCTCGTCGGGACGCTCGCCTTCGCCGGAACGCACACCGCGCTGTGGCTCCGCCGTTCGCTCGCGGAGCGCGAGCCGGTCGGCCGCGAGCTCGCCCAGCCGGGCCACCTCTTCATCCGCCGCTTCACCGCCTATCAGCGCAACCTCCACCTGATGGTGATCACGAGCTTCCTCGGCCTCGCGCTGACGGGGATGACGCTGAAGTTCTCCTACGCTCCCTGGGCCAAGGTCCTGGCCCGCCTGCTCGGAGGCTTCTACTCCGCCGGCCTGATCCACCGGTTCTGCGCCGTGATCACGTTCACCTACTTCGGATTCCACCTCTGGGACGTGATCCGCAAGAAGCGGAGCAGCGGAAAGAGCTGGTGGAAGTTCGTCTTCGGCCCCAACAGCATGATGCTTAACCTCCGCGACTGGCGGGAGTTCGTCGGCTCCATGAAGTGGTTCTTCAACCGCGGGCCGAGGCCCCGGTACGGACGCTGGACGTACTGGGAGAAGTTCGACTATTTCGCGGTCTTCTGGGGCGTGGCGGTGATCGGCACGACCGGCCTGATTCTCTGGTTCCCGACCGTCTTCACGCGGATCATCCCCGGCTGGGCGGTCAACGTCGCGACCACGATCCACAGCGACGAGGCGCTCCTCGCCGTCTGCTTCATCTTCAGCATCCATTTCTTCAACACCCACTTCCGGCCGGAGAAGTTCCCGATCGACACGGTGATTTTCACCGGAGGGGTTCCGCTGGAAGAGCTGAAGGCCGACCGGCCGCGGGAGTACCAGGAGCTCGTCGAGTCGGGTGAGCTCGACTCGCTGATCATGCCCGAGCCGTTGCCGCATGCCCGGCGCATGTGGCGCCGCTTCGGCTTCACGGCTCTGGGGATCGGCCTCTTCCTGATCCTCCTGATGCTCTACGCGATGCTGTTCGTGTACCGGTAAGAAGAGCCTTCAGCTCTCCGCTGTCGGCTCGCGGAGAAGACTCAGAAGGGGAACGGCCGGCGGAACTCGAGGATCGTCTTCTCCCCGTGCTCGGACTCGATCTCGAGCGCGACCTCCCGGCCCTTGTCGTCGATCTCGACCCACACGACGCGCGGGTCGGCGACGGGGTGGTCGACGTGCGGAAGGCGGCCGCCCAAGTGAATCGAGACGCTGTGGCCCTCGGGATCGGCCACGATGCCGTCGAGCGGCAGGCCGGTCGCCTCCCGCTGCGCCCCGAGCTTCGCGCTGATCACCGAGACGGTCGTGATGCCGTTGTGGTGGCGGCGCGTGAACGCCTCGAAAAACTTCTGCCACTCCGAGCGGGGAATCTCCCTGTCGACGATCACGGCAAGCTCCTTGTCGAGTCGAGGCTAACCCGGTTCGCCCGGCCCCTCATGATGCATCCGTATCATCGCGCCCGGGGAAGAGCGTGAAGGCGGGCTGTGGATGGGATCAAGCGGCGCACGCCCGAGGTCGCCGTCCCTACGGCGATCAGGAATGCGAGCCCCATCGTGAGGACGGGGAAGAGGTAGTGGTAGAGGATCGTGAACGCGAACTGGAGGCGGTGCAGGAAGATCGGATCTCTCATGCTCGCTTCGCGGTCGCCCGTCAGCTCTCGCGGGCGGTGCCCCCCGGCGTCGAGGAGGGGGTCGCGATGCGGCGCAGCGTCGCGACGATGTGCTGGAACACCTCGGGCCTCCCCTGGAAGTCGCGCCAGCCCTTCTCGGCAGCCGCGGCGGCGTCGTTGATCGATACGATCCCGACGAGCCGGTCGTCCTCGTTCACGACGGGCAGCCGCCGCACCTGGCGCGCGGCCATCGTGTCGAGGGCCTTGTCGAGCTCGTCCGAGGCGCGGATGGTGAACGGGTTCGCGCTCATCGTCTCCCGCACCGAGATCTCTCCGGCGAACCGTCCTTTCCGCGCCGCGGCCATGCAGATGTCGCGGTCCGTGATCATGCCGATGGGATGCCCCGCCGAATCGAGCACGGGGAGGGCGCCCACCTTGTAGTCCCACATGATGCGGGCCGCCGTCACGACACTGGCGTCCGGGGAGCACGAGTGCGCCGGCGAAGTCATGCAATCCTGAACTTTCATGATCACTCCTCGCGAGATGCGATTATGGATCGAGTCTTGCGCGCGATGACGGCCTCCTCGCCGGCGCGGACGACGAGAACGCGCGCGTGGGAGCCGGGCTTCGACACTTCCCGATCGGCCTCGGAGGAGACCGAGTTGCGCTCGGCGTCGAGCGCGATTCCGAGGTACCCGAGCTTCCAGCAGATCGCGGCGCGCATCGACGCCGAGTGCTCTCCGACTCCGCCCGTGAAGACGAGCATGTCGAGCCCGCCGAGCGCGGCGGAGAGCGCCCCGACCGCGGCGCGCACGCGGTCCGCGTAAATCTCGAGCGCGAGGTGCGCTCGGGGGTTGCCCGCGGCGGCGGCGGCCTCGACGCGCCGGAAGTCCGAGGAGATCCCGGAGACTCCGAGGAGGCCCGAGCTCTTCGAGAGCGCCTCCTCGAGCCGCCCCGGCGTCCACCCCGTCCTCGCCAGGACCCAGGTCAGGATCCCCGGATCGACCGACCCGCTCCGCGAGCCCATCATCAGTCCCTCGAGCGGCGTGAACCCCATCGTCGTCGCGACCGGCTTTCCTCCTTCGGCCGCCGCGGCGGAGCACCCCTGGCCCAGGTGGCAGCTGACGACGCGGAGCCCGGCTTCGGACGATCCTCCGCGCCAGCGGGCGGCGGCGGCGTTCGCGTGCTCGTGCGAGAGGCCGTGGAAGCCGAAGCGGCGGATCCCCCACTCGGACGTCCACTCCCAGGGCACGGGGTAGACGCGGGCGGCCTCGGGAAGGTTCGCGAAGAACGCCGTGTCGAAGACGGCGACGTGCGGGACATGGGGGAGAGCGCGCCGCGCCGAACGGAT
>DATDEG010000201.1:0-11358 GCA_036523465.1 bacterium | reverse complement strand
ACGTGTACGCGAGTCGCGCAGTGAGCCGGTCCCCGTGCAGCGGCTTCATCGCGCGTTCGGCTTCATCCAGCGCGCCCGCTGCGAAGTAGTGGCGCACGGCTTCATCGAGGATACCGACTGATTCAAGATGCCGGGCCGCGTCACCATGGAGCCTGGTCACGGCCGCGGCGCCGGACTCCTCCTGGAGCCGCCGGCGGAGGAATTCGGCAAAGAGATGGTGGTAGCGGTACCGTGGTTCGACGTCGTCAAGGCGGTACAGAAAGAGGTTCCGCCGCTCGATCTCGGCGAGCATCGTCTCCGGGTCGGCCTCTGGGGCCACAACCCGGCATATCGAAGGCCAGAGTTCGGTGAGAATGGCTGTGCGCAGGAGAAAGCCGCGAATCTCTGCGTCCAACGCCTTCAACACCGCGGAGGCAAGATAGGCATAGAGCTCCGGCGGCGTGACGTCGGCATCGGTGAGACCACGGGTACGCACGCCCAGCGCGATGAGCTGCAGGGCGGCCGGCCAGCCCTCAGTACGCTGTGCCAGGCGACGGAGGACGGGTTCGGCGAGGTCGAGTCCGTGGCTGGTGCGCAGGAACGCCGCGGTTTCAGAATCCGAGAACCTCAGCTTGTTCGAGTGCAGCACCACCGCCTGGCCCTGTACGAGAAGCCGTGCGATGCTGGGCAGGGGCGGCGGCGTCCGGCCGGCGATGACCAGGTGGAGGGACGGCGGTAGGGAGGCCAGGACCTCCTGCACGAGACGCACGGTCTCCGGATGGTTGGCGACCGTGTGAAAGTCGTCGAGCACGATGACTGTCTCAGGGAGAGCGTCCAGCGCAGAGAAGAGAGCGCGCCGGAGCTCGAGCAGCGTCGGACCGGAGGTCAGGATGTCGAGGACCTGACTCCCAAAATCCTGGACGACGACGCGCAGCGCTGCGACAAGAGCAGCACTGAACAGGTGCGGATCAGCGTCGGACTCATCGAGCGTGAGCCAGGCGACAGGCAACGGCGCGTCGGGAAGGGCAGAGAGGAGGAGGCTGGTCTTCCCATACCCCGCTTCGGCCGAGATCACGAGGAGCTTGCAGCTCATCCCCCTCTGGACCTCGGAAAGCAGCCGGTCGCGGCGGAGCAGCGGCACACCTATCCGAGGCGGAGTGATCTTCGCCGTGGGGATGTGCAGCGCAGACGTCATCTCAGTCCCCGCCGGGACTAGGCAACTGCACCGGAGCCGGGATGGGGACTGGCGCAACCGGCCGCACCCGATACGGTGCGGTTCCTCGAAAGACCGCGATGGCCTGGATCAACCCGCCGCTTGACCGATCGCCGTATGCGACGCGGAACGCGATCCCGCTACGGTAGTGCAGCCACTCCCCACGGACCCCTCCGAAACTGCTCTCGAAGCGTTGTTCAGGCGCGCCGTATGCGGCGAGCATCCGGTCCGGCCTGTCCACCCGTCCGTCGGTGAAGGACGCTGCCATGCTGCAGGGCGTGGTGGGGCGCAGGCGCTGCACTTCGGCCACCCGCATCCCAAGGCGGTAGGGTCCGATGCCCTGGCTGGGGACGATGGCCGAGTCGGGCAGCGGCGGCGCTGCGGTGGCGAGAGAGCCCACAGCGAGGACCAGCCCAAGAAACGACGTTCCGCGGGGATGCATCAGGGGCAGCCTTTCGCCACGGTTTCGCGGTTGCGGTAGAGGCCTCCTGGCAGCCGCGGAGAGAGGACGAACGCCCGGAGAAACGAACGGGTCGCGACCGTGGCGGCCGCGACCCGTCCGTTGCAGTTGAGTCTCCCGGTTCGTGTCTAGAAGTCCTCGTCACCCATGCCGCCGCCGGGCATCGGAGGCGCGGCCTTCTTCTTCTCGCGCTTCTCGACGACCACGGCCTCGGTGGTCAGCATGAGGCCGGCGACGGACGCCGCGTTCTGCAGCGCCAGGCGGGCGACCTTGGTCGGATCGACGATGCCCGCCTTCATCATGTCCGTGAACTCGCCCTTGGCGACGTCGTACCCGGTCCGGCCGCTCTCCCGCTTCAGCCGCTCGACGATGAGGCTGCCCTCCACACCCGCGTTGGCCGCGAGCTGCCGGGCGGGCTCTTCCAGCGCGCGGCGGACCAGCGCGACCCCGACCGCCTCGTCTCCCTCGGCCTCGAGCTTCTCGAGCGCGGCCAGCGCCCGAATGAACGCGGCCCCGCCGCCGGGAACAATCCCTTCCTCGACGGCCGCCTTGGTGGCGTTGAGCGCGTCCTCGAAGCGGTGCTTCTTCTCCTTCATCTCGGTCTCGGTCGCCGCCCCAACCTTGATCTCGGCCACGCCGCCGCTGAGCTTGGCCAGCCGCTCCTGGAGTTTCTCCTTGTCGTAGTCGGAGGTCGTGTCCTCGATCTCTTTCTTGATCTGGGCGATGCGGCCCTGAATCTCCTTGCGCTCGCCCTTCCCGCCGATGATCACGGTATCGTCCTTATCGGCCTTCACCTTATCCGCGCGGCCGAGCATGTCGAGCTCGACGCTCTCCAGCTTCATGCCGATATCGTCGGAGATGACCCGCCCGCCGGTGAGGACCGCCATGTCCTGGAGCATCGCCTTGCGGCGGTCGCCGTACCCCGGCGCTTTCACGGCGGCGGAGTTGAGGATGCCGCGCAGCTTGTTCACGACCAGCGTCGCGAGCGCCTCGCCCTCGATGTCTTCGGCGACGACGACAAGCGGCTTGCCCAACCGGATGACTTTCTCCATCAGGGGCACGATGTCACGCGCCGCGCTGATCTTCTTCTCCGTGAGCAAGATGTAGGGCTCCTCGACGAGGACCTCCATCTTGTCCGGATCCGTGATGAAGTAGGCGGAGATGTAGCCGCGGTCGAACTGCATGCCTTCGACGACCTCCACCGCCGTCTCGATGCCCTTGCCTTCCTCGATCGTGATGACGCCGTCCTTGCCGACCTTGTCCATCGCGTCCGCGATGGTGTCGCCGACCTCCGTGTCGTTCGCCGCGATCCCGGCGACCTGGGCGATGTCCCGCTTCCCCTCGACGGAGATGGAACTCTTCTTCAGCTCGTCCACGACGGTTTCGACGGCGCGGTCGATGCCGCGCTTGATGAGCATAGGGTTCGCCCCCGCGGCGACGTTCCGCAACCCCTCATGGACGATGCTCCAGGCGAGCACGGTGGCGGTGGTCGTCCCGTCGCCCGCCATGTCGTTGGTCTTGCTGGCGACTTCCTTGACGAGCTGCGCCCCCAAGTTCTCGATGGGATCCTCGAGCTCAATCTCCTTGGCGACGGTAACGCCATCCTTGGTGATCGTGGGAGATCCCCACTTCTTCTCGAGGACCACGTTCCGGCCTTTCGGCCCCAGCGTCACGCGCACGGCGCTGGCCACCTTCTCCACGCCGCGCTCGAGCGCGCGCCGCGCCTCCTCATCGTAAAGCAGGACCTTCGCAGGCATCGTGTCGACCCTCCCCGATCAGGAATCCTCTTTGGATTAGCACTCGGTGGGTGAAACTGCTAACCAACACCTTATTGTTGTCGCCGCCACAGCCCAACTCAAGGACACCTTCCCTCAATCCTGACGATGGATGGCCAGATTTCCCCGATTCAGCGGCTGAGATCTCGAAATATCTCTCGCTTTCTCGTCCACGCTCACCCGCATCCGGCATTGTATACTTGGTCTAGTCATGCTGATGCGGCACGCTCGGATCACACGCTGGCAGGGGACGCTCGCCGCCTTCCTTGCCCTGGTCGGTTTTCTCGTCGTGATCCAGGTCAGGGCGGGGCGGTCGATCCGCCGGGAGGTCGAACTGCCGACCCTCCGCGTGCGCGAGCTCGCCGTGCTCGTCCGGCAGCAGGAGGAGGCGGCGCGGAGCCTTCAGGCTGAGATCGCCGACCTCCGGGGGAAGCAGGCCGAGTACGAGACAGCCGCGGCCCAGGGCCGGTCTTCGGCGGAAACGCTAGAGAAGCAGGTTGCGTCCTATCGCCTGGTCATGGGATTGACGCCGGTGCAGGGACCGGGTGTTGTCGTCCGGCTGAGCGAGCGGCGGGGGGCCGGGGGTATCGTTATCCCCGTGGTGCAGGCCGCGGATCTGAGCGGGCTCGTCAACGAGCTCTGGTCGGCCGGGGCGGAGGCGATCGCCGTGAGTGGGGTGCGCGTGCTGGCGACGACCGGCTTTCGCGAGGCGCCGGACGGGATTGTCGCCGGCACCACGCGACTGCCGCGGGCATACGTGATCGAGGCTGTGGGAGATCCTGCGGCGATGATGGCCACCCTGAACTTACGCGGTGGTTACGTCGAAGGGCTACGGTCCGTGGGGCTCGTTGTGGAACTGGAGAGAAAGACGCGCCTGCAGCTGCCGGCCTATCGCGGCCCGCTCGGCTTCCGCAGCGCGAAGCCGGTACCCTGATCGGCGCCGTAGCGAGGATCGCTTGCCGGTGAGTTTGGTTACCGCCGGGGCGTGCTGATCAAGAGGTCGTAGATGGATTGCGCTGGAATGACCGCAGCCAGATCCGGACGATCGACGGCGAATCCCACGATCATCCCCACGAGAGCGCCATCGGCGAGGTCGACCACCGGAGCGCCGCTCGTGCCCGGCGCGCTGAAGAGCGGAACCGCGACGGCGACCGGATGCGTGTTGAAGTGGACTTCCCAGTAGACACGGGGCACCGAGACGTCTACCAACCGAAGCGGCGCGCCGCGGTCGCTCAGCGCATACAGAGCTCGGAATGGGCCCGCGGGGATTGGTTTCCAGAACCGGATCGCGACGAGCCCCCCTCGGGGGAACCACAAGACCATGAGGTCGAGACTCTCCCACCGCGTGACGCTGTTCGCGTAGACTCCTTCATCGCTGCCGACGGGAGTGAGGCGGTAGTGGGCCCCGGCGCGGAAGCAGTGGGCGGCGGTGTATGCTGCGCTTCGCGCCTCTTCGCTCCACCCGATCCAACCGGTGCAGATGCCGTGCGTGTCCGAGGTTTCGACATCGATGCGTACGGCCGCGTGTGAGACAAATGAACGAACCTGCTCGGCGGAAGGCGTCAGGCTGCGGGGCGCGGCCCCGACCGGCGCGGCGGCGGGCCAGGCCGAGATCAACGCGAGAAAACAGATGAATGCTCCCGCGCGGGCCGGCCGGCTCATAAGTCGGGCATGCCCCCCCAACGACGTGGCGTAGACATCGAGAGTTGATGCTTCGGCGGCGCGGGGCTAGATGCTCCTCCGCCTGTGCTCTCAAACGATAGATATCGCGAGGATGAGGCCAACTCTGCGAGGGAGCCTCGGGAGGATCCCCACTTCGACGGGTAGACGTCACTTGACAGGCCATGATACTATGGTCTCCCGTTTCGACGAGGGTCCGCGTCACGCCCGGCCGCAACGAAGATCGCCGCGCACCGCGGCAGGGCGCAAGGGCTCGGATTCCTCAGGACGGGACGTCGGCGGTTGCGACGGCCAAGAGATTCGGACTCCGGGTCACTTGGCGGCAGCCGCCGGTTGTTTTTCTTCGCTCCCACTTTCGCTTCCCAAGCTCCCCCACCGGCTCTTCGATGTCCAGATTGCCGAAACTGAACGGCAGTGGTAGAGTGAAGTTGTGGCCCCTCCCCCAGGGGAGGGGGGTACCGGGGAGATCGACGGATGAGCGTTGAGAGCATGCCTCACACCAGGCACGGAAGCCCGGACGTTCGGGCGAAGGTGAGTGCCCGATTGCGCAGCATCGAAGGGCACGTCCGTGGGGTCACCAGGATGGTCGATGAGAGTGCGTATTGCATCGATCTCATCAAGCAGACCCTCGCCATCCAGCGCGCGATCGACAAGGTGAATGCGCTGCTCCTCGAGGACCACCTCGAGCACTGCGCGGCGACGGCCATCGCTGCCGCCGATCCGGCGGAACGGCGGCGGACGATCACGGAGCTCCTGGACGTGTTCGCGCTGTCCGGGAAGCTGTGACGTGTCTACGGCCGAGCGGCGCAAGCAGGGCGACCGGCACGGGCGCGGGAGGGTGAGATGACCACGGCGGTCAGGCGGTTGGAGCTTCCTGTGGAGGGAATGAGCTGCGCCAGCTGTGTCCTCAGGGTTGAGGAAGGACTGAAGCACACCGAGGGCGTGCAGACCGTGGCCGTGAATTTCGCCGCGCAGCGGGCGGCGATCGCCTACGATCCCAACGAAGTCTCGACCGGTCGGTTCGTGGACGTCGTGCGGTCGCTGGGCTACGACGTCCCCGTACAATCAGTCCAGCTTCCGGTCCGCGGGATGTCCTGCGCCTCGTGCGTGGAGAAGGTCGAACACGCGCTGTCCGGAGTGGAGGGCGTGCTCCGCGCCAGCGTCAATCTGGCTTCAGAACGCGCGACGGTGGAGGCCCTCGCCACGACCCCCGTATCGAAGCTGCGCCGCGCCGTCCGCGACGCCGGGTACGAGGCGCCGGAAGTCGAGGGAGAGGCCGCCGTGGATTACGAGCGTGCCGCCCGGACCCGTGAGATCGCCACGCTCCGCCGGAAGCTGATCGCCGGCACCGTCCTCAGCATTCCGATCCTCTGGGGCAGCCTCCCTCACATGGGGGTTCAACTGTGGACTCCCGCGTTTCTGATGAACTGGTACGTGCAGCTCGCGCTCGCCACCCCCGTCCAGTTCTGGGTCGGGTGGCAGTTCTATCGCGGTGCCTGGGTGATGGCGCGGCATCGCACCACGGACATGAATACGCTGATCGCCGTCGGGACAACTGCGGCGTACCTGTACAGCGTCGTGGCGACGTTTGTCCCGCGGGCGTTCCGCGCCGGCGGCCTCGATCCCCAGGTGTACTACGAGACCGCGGCCATCATCATCGTTCTGATCCTTCTCGGCCGTTTCCTCGAAGCCCGTGCAAAGGGGCAGACCTCCGAGGCGATCAGAAAGCTGATGAGTCTGCAGGCCCCGGCGGCCCGCGTCGTTCGTCCTCACGGGGAAGTCGAGCTCCCGGTGGATGAGGTTGTCGCCGGCGATCTCGTCATCGTCCGTCCCGGCGAGAAAGTTCCCGTGGATGGAGTGATCCAGGACGGGCGCTCGGCCCTCGACGAGTCGATGCTGACCGGAGAGTCGCTTCCTGTTGAGAAGGGACCCGGCGACGAGGTGATCGGCGCGACGCTCAACCGGACGGGCGCCTTCACGTTCAAGGCCTCCAAAGTTGGCCGCGACACGATGCTGGCGCAGATCATCCGGCTCGTGCAGGAGGCCCAGGGGAGCAAGGCGCCTATCCAGCGGCTGGCGGACCGTGTGGCCGCGTACTTCGTCCCGGCCGTGATGGTCCTGGCGATGTTGACGTTTCTCGTCTGGCTCGCCTTCGGCCCCGCACCGTCACTGACGTACGCGCTGGTGACCTTTGTCGCCGTCCTGATCATCGCGTGCCCGTGCGCCCTCGGGTTGGCGACGCCGACGGCGATCATGGTGGGAACGGGTCGCGGCGCAGAGCAGGGGGTCCTCATCAAGAGCGGTGAGGCACTCGAGATCGCCCACCGCACCAACACAGTTGTACTCGACAAGACGGGGACGCTGACCAAGGGCGTGCCGTCGGTGACCGACGTTCGCCCGCTGGATGGATTCGGCGAATCGGAGGTGCTCCGCCTCGCGGCGTCCGCGGAGTGGGGTTCGGAGCATCCGCTGGGCGAAGCGATCGTACGGCGTGCGACCGAGCAGGGGCTGGCGCTCAGCCGGCCAGGACAGTTCGAGGCAATTCCCGGGCGCGGAATCACCGCGGAGGTCGATGGGCAACGGCTGCTGGTCGGCAATCCCCAGCTGCTCACTGAGCGCGGGGCGGCGCTCGACGGAGCGCAAGAGAGCGGCGACGGGTTCGCCCGCGAGGGGAAGACCCCGATGTACGTCGCCGTGGACGGCCGCCCCATCGGCGTCGTAGCCGTCGCGGACACGCTGAAGCCGAAGTCGGGCGAGATCGTGGCTGCGCTCCGCCTCCTGGGGCTCGACGTGGTCATGCTGACGGGAGACAACCGCGTGACGGCCGGTGCCATCGCGAAACAGCTCGGCGTGGAGCACTACCTCGCGGAGGTCCTGCCCGAGCACAAGGCCGACGAGGTGAAGAAGCTGCAGGCGGCCGGCCGCCGCGTGGCGATGGTCGGCGACGGCATCAACGACGCGCCGGCGCTCGCCCAGGCCGACCTTGGGATTGCCATCGGTGCGGGGACGGACGTCGCCATCGAATCGGCGGACATCGTGCTCATCGGTGAAGATCTCGGGGGGATCCTCACGGCCCTCCGCTTGAGCCGGCAGACCATGCGGACGATCAAGCAGAATCTGTTCTGGGCGTTCTTCTACAACGTTATCCTCATCCCGCTCGCCGCGGGCGTGCTCTATCCGTTCTTCCGGGTTCTGCTCAACCCGATGCTCGCCGCCCTTGCCATGGCATTCAGCTCGGTCTCGGTGGTAACGAATAGCCTCCGGTTGCGATGGTTCAGGGTGTGAGGGATACGGGATAGGGGATAAGGGAGAGGCGAGCTAAGTCTCACGAAAGTAGGGAGGAGTGAGCGATGCAGGCGACGTTGAAGGTCCCGAAGATCCACTGTGGTGGGTGCGTGAATACAGTGACGGCGGCGGTGAAGAAACTCCCCGGCGTGACGCGCGTGCAGGCCAGCGACAGCACCAAGGAAGTCCGGATCGATTTCGATCCCGCGACCGTAGATGAGGCCAAGATTCGCAGTGCGTTGGCCTCCGTCGGGTATCCCGCGGCCTGATGCTCGAAGAAGACCAGCCGGTCTCGGGCGGGTCACAGGGCCCGGCGGCGCGCCGGCGTCCGCCGATCGGCATGCTGTTGTGGCTCGTCCCGGTGGTGGCTCTGCTGGTGGTCATCGGCTACCAGACCATCCGCAAGCAGCAGCCGGAATCCATCACTGCGGGGCTGGCCAGGGGGCAGCGTCCGGGGGCGCCTGCGTTCTCCTTGCCGCGATTCGACGGCGGGACGCTGACGCTCGCCTCGCTGCGCGGGAAGTACGTCCTCGTGAATTTCTGGGCCTCGTGGTGTATTCCGTGCCGCGACGAAGCCCCGTTATTGGAACGGGCCTGGCGAGATTACCGTGACCGCGGACTAGTGGTGGTCGGCGTGAACATTCAGGACCTCGAGCCGGAAGCCCGGAAGTTCATCGCGCGGTACAAAGCCACGTATCCTAACGTCCGTGACCGCGACGGCCGCGTGTCCCGTGCTTACGGGACCACCGGCGTCCCCGAGAGCTTCTTCATCGACCGCGACGGGCGCGTTGTGCGCAAATTCCCCGGAGCGGCGATTGAGTGGCGCATCTGGCAGGAGGCAATCGACGCGCTAATGGCCGCGCCGTGAATGCGTTGGCCGACCGGCACGCGGAAGAGCGGGAGCGGCGGCGGCGGAAGGTCCGCTACGGAATGCAGGTCAAGGGCCGGAGCGTGCGCCTGCTCGCCAGGCTGGTTGTTGCGAGAACTCCGAAAAAGCCCAAACGAAGGAAGAAACCGAGGAGCCGCTGAGCCGGGGGTCGCCGGGTGATCTGAACTGCCTACTCAAGCACGATCTTGCCGTCGCTCATGTCCGTGACGACGGCGAGCGAGACGACCGGCACACGGAGAGGTTCAAGCGCCTCCCGCCCGCCTTCGAACACCTTCTCGATCACGGCACCGATCCCGACAAGCCTCGCCCCGGCGGCGGTAGTCAACCTGGCCAGTCCCAGGATAGTCTGTCCAGTCGCCAGGAAGTCGTCGACGATCAGCACGCGGTCGTCCGAGCGGATGTACTCAGGCGAGATGATGAGCTCCACGGTGTGCCCCCGCGTGTGCGAGGGCGCGACGGTAAGCAACACCTGATCGGGCATTGTCACCGGCCGCGTGCGGCGCGCGTAGACCACCGGCACGCCGAGATGCCGCGCCGTGGCCACCGCGGGCGCGATGCCGGAGATCTCTGCGGTGAGCACTTTCGTCGCCTCAGTGTCGCCGAGCGCGCGGGCCAGTTCGCGGCCGCATTCGTCGATGAGCGTCGGGTCGACCTGGTGATTCAGAAAGCTGTCCACCTTGAGGATCCCGCGACCCAGGTTCCGACCTTCTTTCAAGATGCGGTGCTTCAGGGTGTTCATCGCCGGCTCCATCGACGAGGTGGCTGGAGGGACGTTCCCCATGATTGGCGCGCCCGGAGGGATTCGAACCCCCAATCCCCGGTTCCGAAGACCGGTGCGATGATCCGTTACGCTACGGGCGCTTACCGACGCCTATTGTAACATGGTGGTTTCTCTCTACACTGAGGGTGCAATGCGTCCCTTTGGCTGACGTTGACCGGTAGGTCGGTCCCAACCTAGTCTTTCGACCGCCCCAACACCTCGGCGGTCATTCCTCGGTGTCCGTTTAAGCAGCCGGTCTGGTCTTACGCTCGTCGCACGGTCGACGGGCGTTCGCGCCCCTCCATCCTGCCTTCGCGTGATCAGCACACTCGCGCGGAGGTGATCGAGATGGAGGAATTCCTGTCTGTGGTCTGCGGCCGGAAGGTCGAGAAGATCGGCGCAGCGACGCTGCTCGAGTTAGCCCATTGGTATCAGGCGGTGCTCGTCGATCTCGGGACCGGCGATGGGCGATGGCTGTATCGTGTCGCGCGTGTCAGGCCGGAAGTGTTGTGCGTGGGGATAGACGCTAACGCCGACGCGATGCGAGAGGTTTCGTATCGGGCGGCACGCAAGGCGGCCCGTGGGGGACTTCCAAATGTCCGTTTCATCGCCGCGGCGGTCGAATCACTTCCGGCGGGCCTGCTCGAGATGGCCGACGAGATATGGGTGTCCTATCCCTGGGGGAGCCTGCTGCGCGCGGTGGCGGCGCCCGATCTCAACGTACTGCGCGGTGTAGTTGAGATCTTGAAACCGCGTGGCGTCCTCCGTGCCGCCGTGAACGAATCAGTTTTCGAGCAGCCCGGCGTCCTCCGCAGACTCGGGCTCCCGTCACGCCCGTTCCCTGAGGTCGTGGATGCGCTGCGCGCGGGATACAATGAGGCGGGACTGAACGTGACGACGTGGCGGAGCGACGCGGCGAAGATCCGCTCGTCGTGGGCCGGCCGGTTGGGGCAGGGAGCAGGAGCCCGCACGCTGTGGCTGGAGGCCGTGAAAGATGGCGGCGGTCTCCGTACCGTGGACCTGGGAGGCGACGCTACGACCAGCGAATTCACTGAGGGAGTGATCGCTCGAGTCCGGGCGTGGCTCAACGACCAGGCCGACCCGCGGTCGCATCCTCAGAGGAGGCGATGATGGATTTGGTCACGTTGCTGCTCCTGCTCCTTCTACTCTATCTGATCTATCGGCGGTAACTGGAGGTAGACACTCCTCGGCGCGTCAGTATAATGAAGAATCGGGTCCGGGCCGTTAGCTCAACTGGTAGAGCAGCGGACTCTTAATCCGCTGGTTCGGGGTTCGAGTCCCCGACGGCCCCCCAAC
>DATDEG010000200.1:0-10702 GCA_036523465.1 bacterium | reverse complement strand
CCTCGGCGGGCGTCTTCATCACGTACGCGGCAAACATTGCCGCGATGGCTCCGGCGACGCGCATCGGCGCCGCTCATCCGGTGGTGGTCGGACAGGATGGCGGTCAAGAAGATTCCGCCTCCATGGAGAAGATCACCAACGATGCCGTAGCCGGCATCCGCGGGTTTGCGCGGCGGCGGGGGCGGAACGCCGACTGGGCCGAGGCCGCCGTGCGGAAGAGCGTGTCCGTTGGTGAAGAAGAGGCCCTCCGCCTCAATGTCATCAATGTGGTGGCCCCGACTCTCTCCGAGCTCCTCCGCCGCGTCGACGGCATGAGAGTGGAAACGGCGGGGGGCGCGCGGACGCTGCGGACGGCCGATCTCCCGGTGCGGACGCTGGGGATGGATCCGAGCGAACGGTTCCTCGATCTTCTCAGCGATCCCAACATCGGGCTGATCCTGATGACGATCGCGATCTACGGCATCATCTTCGAACTGAGCAACCCCGGCGCGATTCTCCCCGGGGTCCTCGGCGCGATCGCGCTGGTGCTCGCGCTTGCGTCTTTCGCCATCCTGCAGGTCAACGTGGCCGGGCTCGCGCTGATCGCCCTCTCCGTCGTGTTCTTCATCGCCGACATCAAGGTCCCGGGCCACGGGGTGCTCACCGTCGGCGGCGTCCTGGCGTTTCTCCTCGGGGCGCTGCTCTTGACCGAGCATCAAGCGCCGTTCCTCCGTGTCTCGCTCCTGCTCGCCGTCTTCATCGCGCTGCTCACCGGGGCGTTCTTCCTCTTCGCCGTGGGCGCCGGGATCCGGGCCCAGCGGGGGCGGGCGCGGATGGGCCGCGAAAGTCTCGTCGGCCAGGAGGGCGTGGCGCGCACCGACCTTGCGCCCGAGGGCACCGTCCACGTCGCGGGGGAGATGTGGACGGCGAGCGCCGAGGACGGCCGGATCACGGAAGGCGAACGCATCCGGGTCGTCGGCGTCGATGGCCTGAGGTTGCGGGTGCGGCCGGCGGGCCGCTGACCTGCTTGTCTGTGAAACGCACGCCAGGGACGCCCCGGGTCCCCGGAAGTTGCCGGGCAGCGTTCGGGGTGGGTTAGGGGATGCCCGAGGGGATGTCCTTCGTCGTCCGCACGTCCTCGGCGGACGAGACCGAGGCTCATGGACGGGCGCTGGGGACGCTGCTTACAGGCGGCGACGTCGTCGCCCTGTCGGGGGACCTTGGCGCCGGCAAAACCGTGATGGTCCGAGGGATCGTGGCCGGGACAGGCTCGACGGCCCGCGTGGCGAGTCCCACGTTTACCCTGATCCGCGAGTACGCCGGACCTGTGCCGGTCTTCCATGTCGACCTCTACCGCCTCGATTCCCCGCAGCAGATAGACGACATCGGCCTCGACGAGGTTCTCTCTCGCGGGGGGATCGTGCTTGTCGAGTGGGCGGATCGCGCGGGCCCTTATCTGCCCGACCAGCACCTGTGGATCGCCATCACCTTCGGGTCAGGTGAGGACGAGCGCGAAATGACCTTCACGGCGCGGGGGCGGCGCTACGAGGAGATACTGACGGCGTTGACGGGGTTGGGGAGCGAACGGAGGCGCTAGGGCGTCGGGATGCGGATCCTCGCCATCGAGACCGCAACGTCGCTGGGCAGCGTGGCCCTGCTCGACGGGGAGGAAGTCGTGCGCGAGATCGCCGAACGCGTGCCACAACGACATCTGGAGTGGCTCACCCCTGCCATCGCCGGGGTTCTCGATGCCTCGGGCTGGAGGCCTGAGGACGTCCAGGGGGTCGTGGTCTCGCGGGGACCGGGAGCGTTCACCGGCCTGAGGATCGGGATCGCCACGGCCGCCGCCTGGGCCTATGCCCGCTCAGTGCCCGTCGCCGGCGTCTCCACGCTGGAAGTGTTGGCGGTGGGGACTGCGGCTTTGGGGACCGCCGGATTGATTTGCCCCCTCCTTGACGCCCGGCGCGGGGAGCTGGCCTTCGCGTTGTTTGAAGCGGGGCGGGCCGTCTCGCGTCTGTTGGACGACACGGTTGGATCGGTCAGCGAGGTACTCGATCGGGTGCCGGACGGCGTCCCGGTGGCATTCACCGGCGACGGCGTTCCCCGCATCGTCGACGCGATTCGTGGGCGCCCCGAATGGCGGAGCGCGCCGGAGACCGCTTGGTACCCACGCGCCGCGTTCACCGGTGTCGTCGGTCTCCGGCGTCTTGCCCGGGGGGATAGCGACGAACCGCACCTCCTCCGCCCAGTGTACGCGCGGCCGGCCGGAATCACTCCGGCGCCGGGAGCGTAGTCTTTGGGAGGTCCCCCCCTCCGCGCGCGGGGGAACTTCCGAAAGAACGGGGGAAGAGTAATAGAGTGAAGCAGATCACGCGCGTCGCGCTGGCCCCCATGGTGATGGACGACATCGGCCGGGTGCTCGAGATCGAGCGCGAGTCATTCCGGACGCCGTGGCCGACCGACGCGTACACGCACGAGCTCCGCGAGAACAGGCTGGCATCGTACATCGTCGCCCGCGTCGCCGACGAGCTCGTTGGCTACGCCGGGATGTGGGTCATCCTCGACGAGGCGCACATCACGACGATCGCGGTCGATCTCCGGTATCGCGGGCAGCACATCGGCGAGCGGCTCCTCATCGGCCTCATCGACGCCGCCCTGGACCGCGGCGCGCGCTGGATGACCCTCGAAGTGCGACGGAGCAACGACGTCGCCCAGGCCCTCTACAAGAAATATGGATTCCGGGAGATCGGCACGAGGAAAGGCTACTACTCGGACAACCGGGAGGACGCCATCGTGATGTGGACGGGGAACCTGCGCGACCGTGAGGTCCAGGACCGTCTCACCGCGCTCCGCAGGGATCTACTGGCCGAGTAGTGCTCGTCCTAGGACTGGAAACGTCGTGCGATGAGACCGCCGCGGCGGTGGTGGCCGACGGCGCGATCATCCGCAGCAACGTCGTCGCCTCGCAGGCTACCCTCCACCGGCGCTTCGGGGGTGTCGTTCCCGAGCTCGCCTCGCGGAAGCACGTAGAGCGGCTGCTCCCCGTGCTCGATGCGGCTCTGGACGACGCCGCCGTTGGACTCGATCAGATCGACGCGGTCGCCGTGACCCGGGGCCCTGGACTGGTGGGGGCGCTCACGGTGGGCGTGGCTGCGGCGAAGGCACTGTGCGTGGCCCGTGGGTTGCCGCTCATCGGGGTGAATCACCTCGAGGGGCACATCTATGCCGGCATCCTCACTGCCGCGGACGTCCGGTTTCCCCTGGTCGCCCTCATCGTGTCCGGAGCCCACGCCGACCTGGTCCTCATGAGCGGACACGGGAGGTACGAGATCCTGGGGCGCAGCCGTGATGACGCCGCCGGTGAGGCGTTCGACAAGGTGGCCCGGGCGATGGGGCTGGGCTACCCCGGTGGGCCCGAGATCGACCGTATGGCGGATCGAGGGGACCCCAAGGCAGCGCCGCTGCCTTTGCCGATGGCCGACGAGACGTTGGAGTTCTCATTCAGCGGTGTGAAGACTGCCGCACTGCGCGCCCTGCGCGGCCGCCAAGGCGATGAGCGATTCAAGGCGGATCTCGCGGCGGCCTTGCGACATGTCATCGTCGAAGTGCTCGTGCGTAAGGCACTTCGGGCCGTACGCCTCCACGGCACGGAGACCCTCATCGTTGCCGGGGGCGTGGCCGCGAACTCCCTCTTGCGTGCTCAGATGGCCCGGCGGTGCGAGGAAGAGGGAGTGCAGCTCGTAATCCCGCCGCTGAACCTGTGCACGGACAACGCCGCCATGATCGCCTCAGCCGGCTATCATCGCCTCTGGAAGGGCGAGCGGACCTCCCTGGCCGCGGGGGCCGAAAGCGACCTTCCACTTCAGTAGACTCGGCCGTGCAGGTCCAGTTCCCCGCAAAATCCCGAACGTTGCTCGGCTCTTCAGTCGACCGCATCCGGTCTGGAAGTTCCAACGATGGGGAGCCCGGGGCTGTGGATAATGTGCATAACCCTGTGAGTAAGGCGTCCTGCAACGGGTTCGAGAGGCCCCTCGGCCCGTGGAAGAGCCGGGGCGGCGATGCGGACGTTCGGTAAGTCGTGCAGCGGGACGATAGGGGCAGATCCGAGCCGAACCGCACGAGGGCCCAGGGGGAGCGATGGCGGGGCTTCCTTCAGCCCCGACCGATGCGACTTGGGGCTTGATGCCCGGCGCGCCTCCTCCTATCATATGGAGTGTCCTAGCACTCTTCGTGGATGAGTGCTAACTCCCAGTAGGAAAACAAGGAGGGTCATGCCTATGAAGCTGCGGCCGCTTGGAGACCGCGTCGTCGTGAAACCGCTCGAGGATGAGGAGCGGACTAAGGGTGGGATCGTTCTTCCCGACACCGCGAAGGAGAAGCCTCAGCGCGGTGAGGTCGTCTCTGTCGGTCCCGGAGATTGGGACCAGGAAGGCGAGAAGCGGATCCCGCTCGATGTCAAAGTTGGCGATACCGTGCTCTTTGCGAAGTACTCGGGCACGGAGTTCAAGCTCGACGGCGTGGATCACCTGATCCTCCGCCATAGCGACATCCTGGCGGTGGTGGAGCGCGAGCCCGCCGGCGCCAAGGCCTAACGGAGGTGAGGGGCAGTGCCAAAGCTGCTGTCGTTTGACGAGACGGCGCGGCGCGCGATGGAGCGCGGTGTGAACAAGCTCGCCGACGCCGTGAGGATCACGCTCGGGCCGAAAGGCCGCAACGTCGTGCTGGAAAAGAAGTTCGGCTCCCCCACGATCACCCACGACGGCGTGACCGTGGCCAAGGAGATCGAGCTGGAAGACCCCTTCGAGAACGCCGGGGCGCAGCTCGTGCGCGAGGTGGCGACGAAGACCGAGGATGTCGCCGGCGACGGGACGACCACAGCCACCGTCCTTGCCCAGGCGCTCGTTCGAGAGGGCCTGAGGCAGGTGGCCGCGGGCGCCAATCCCATGGCGCTCAAGCGCGGGATCGACAGGGCCGTGGCGACGGTAGTGGAGGAGATCCGCAAGTCGGCCAAGACCGTTGAGACGAAGGACGCCATCCAGTCCGTGGCGAGCATCTCGGCGAACGACGCCGCCATCGGCGCGATCATCGCCGACGCGATGGACAAGGTCGGCAAGGACGGCGTCATCACGGTCGAGGAGAGCAAGGGGATCGAGACGACCGTCGAGGTCGTCGAGGGGATGATGTTCGACAAGGGCTACATCTCCGCGTACTTCGTCACCGATCCCGAGAAGATGGAGGCGGTGCTGGAGGATCCGTTCATCCTCATCACCGACAAGAAGATCTCCGCGGTGAAAGATCTCCTGCCCGTGCTCGAGAAGATCGCCCAGCTCGGCCGGCCCATCATGGTCATCGCCGAGGATCTCGAGGGCGAGGCGCTCGCCACGCTGGTCGTGAACAAGCTCCGCGGGACCCTCAACGCCGCGGCGGTGAAGGCGCCGGCCTTCGGGGAGCGCCGGAAGGCGATCCTGGAAGACATCGCCATCCTCGTCGGCGGGCAGGTCATCTCCGAAGAGGTCGGCCTGAAGCTGGAGAACGTGACCGTCCCGATGCTGGGCCGCGCCCGCCAGGTGCGCATCCGCAAGGAAGAGACGATCGTCGTCGACGGCGCCGGCGAGAAGGACAAGATCGAGAAGCGCGTCCAGCAACTGCGCAAGCAGATCGAGGAGACCGACTCCGACTACGACCGGGAGAAGCTCCAGGAGCGCCTGGGTAAGCTCTCCGGCGGCGTCGCCGTGATCAAGGTCGGCGCGCCCAGCGAGGCCGAGTTGAAGTACCGCAAGACGCGCACCGAGGACGCCCTACGCGCCACGCGCTCGGCTGTTGAGGAGGGCATCGTGGCCGGCGGCGGCAGCGCGCTCGTGCACGCGGGGAGGGCGCTGGAGAAGCTCGAGGCCGAGGGCGACGAGAAGACGGGGATCGGACTCGTCAGCAAGGCCCTGCTCGAGCCCGCCCGGCAGCTCGCCGTGAACGCCGGCCAAGAGGGCTGGCTCATCGTCGAGAAGCTGAAGGGCGAGAAGCCCGGGATCGGCTACAACGTGCTGAGCGGGAAGTTCGAGGAGATGGCCAAGTCGGGGATCGTCGATCCGGCGAAGGTCGTCCGCTCCGCGCTCCAGAATGCGGCGAGCATCGCCTCGCTGCTGCTCACGACGGAGGCCATGGTCGTGGAGAAGCCGGAGGAGGAAAAGATGCCGGCGACCCCGTCGATGCCCCCGATGTAGGCTCCATACGCGACGAACCGAGTCAAGGGGCCCTGCCGCACAGCAGGGCCTCTTGCGTTGCTGCGGCATACCAAACGCAACACGGTCCGGTCCGTTGAGCTGGTCTACCCAGGTCACGAGCGGAACTCGCACCTGGTGCGAGTTTGATTGACTTATGCAGGTCACGGACATACCTATGAGAAAGCTCCCCCGTCAACTCGCCGAGCGGCGAGTTGGCTCGGGATCCTTCGATTGACCTCCCGGGGTCAGGTGGGCCGCCGCTTGCGGTTGGTCAGGCTGAGGGGGTGGGATCGTTCTAATGGTTGAGATGCCCGTCCTGGAAACGACCCGCCTCCTCATCCGCCCGTTCGCGACGGACGATCTGTCCGACGTCCATCGACTGCTGGACGTCGAGTTGAAGGCGGAGGATCTCGAGACCGACGTGTATGCTACCATCGACCAGCGGCGGGAGTGGCTTCAGTGGACCGTGCTGAACTACAGGCAGCTGGCCCTCCTTCGCCAGCCACCTTACGGCGACCGGGCGATCGTGCTCAAGACTGGTGGTGTGCTGATCGGAGCGTGCGGGTTCGTCCCCTGCCTGGCACCTTTTGGAAAACTGCCGGGGTTCGGATCGAGTCAGCGTCCGGAGGCGCCGACACCCTACAGCACAGAGTTTGGTCTCTTCTACGCCGTTTCGCCGGGCCACCAGCGCCACGGCTACGCCTCGGAGGCGGCTGGCGCGCTGGTCGAGCACGCCTTCCGGCGCCTCCACCTCCGGCGCGTCGTGGCCATGACCGGACACAACAACCCAGGATCGATCGGCGTGATGCGACATCTGGGCATGCGCCTCACGCGCAACCCCGAGCCGGAGCCGCCCTGGCTGCAGGTCGTCGGCGTCCTAGAGAACCCGAACCCGGAGTAGGGCCCGGAGTAGGGCAGGAGAACGAAAGAAGGCCCCGCTCACGCAGGGGCCCTCTCGCGGAACGCCGTGAATCTACTTGTTGATCTTCGTGATCTTCGAGCCTTCCAGCGTCAGGTTGTACATCAGACCCTTCTGGCCGACGACGAACCCCACGATCGGCTGATTGAGCTTCTCCGAGTCGATCGAGGCGCCCGCGCCGACGTTCACGAGAACAACCGAGCCGTCCACGCCGACCTGCCAGCCCTCATTGGGACCTTTCGCCCGGAACTTGTTGAGCGCCCCGTCCTGCAGGAAGACGATGATGATGTCCTTCTTCTGAATGCCGAGCTGCAGCCCGACCGAAGCCGAGGCGAAGCTGTAGTACGCGAGCGTGCGGCTTCCGATGCGCAGCGCGCCCTCACCGAATTCCGCCCCGATCCCGGCGCCCGCCTTGATGACGTCCGGGAAGACGAGGACGCCTTTCGCCGTCGTCAGGAGTTGCTGCGCACCCTTGATCTGTGTGATGAACTGCTTGAGCGCCCTGTCGACCCCGGCATTGACGTCCGCGGCCGACCTCGCCTCCGCCATCGGAGCGAGCATCAGCAACGCCACCAACGATGAGATGACCACACCGACTGCCATCGGCTTCATCCTGCACTCCTCTCGGCGGAAGCTCTTGAGGTCCGAGTCACCGGACTGTGAGTTCCGCCCACAGCCGGAGATTTTCCCACCCCGCCGGGGTTCATCCTGCCCGGGCTCGTTCGAGACCGGCTTGCAGTCGGAAACCTCTTACGTGCACCTGGGTCGGTAAGCAACGCGTGAAATACGAACATTCTTGCTTATCAGCCATCAATCATATATGGTATTTCCGAATCAGACTTCTGGCCGCCTTCGGCGTGGGCGCCTGACGGCGAAAAGACGAACATTTAGGTAGAGGTAATCGTTGCGTGTGCTGGTTGTGGGGTCCGGAGGAAGGGAACATGTCCTGGCCTGGCGGCTGAGTCAGGACGTGGCCTCGCACAACCTGCACGCAGCCCCAGGAAACCCGGGAATCTGCTTGCTGGGGAGATGCCACTCCGTTTCCCCCACAGACATCGCAGGACTTCTCGAACTCGCTGATCGGGTGCGGGCCGACCTGACCATCGTCGGGCCGGAGGGCCCACTCGCGGCCGGGATCGTCGATGCGTTCAGGGCGCGGGGCCACCGCATCTTCGGGCCGACCCAGGAAGCCGCGCGGCTCGAGAGCAGCAAGGTCTTCTCCAAAGAGCTGATGGCCAGGTGCGGCATCCCTACCGCTCCGTTCGAGGTTTTCGAGCATAGTGGCGAGGCGCTCGACTATGTCCGGCGTGAGGATCGTCCCCTGGTGGTGAAAGCCGACGGACTCGCCGGAGGAAAAGGCGTCGTCGTGGCGGACACCGCGGACGACGCGGAGGAGGCGGTGCGGGACATGATGATCCGCCGCATCCACGGCTCCTCGGGTAGGCGGATCCTCATCGAGGAGCGGCTCGGAGGCCGTGAAGCGAGCGTGCTCGCCCTCGTGTACCGGGACAAGGTGTGGCCGATGCTTCCTGCCCAGGACTACAAGCGCGCGCACGACGGGAACGACGGTCCAAATACCGGCGGTATGGGAGCCATCGCGCCCGCGCCGCTCACGCACGCCGTTGCGGCGCAGATCGTGGACGAGATCCTCGAGCCCGTGGCCGCGGCCATGGTCTCGGAAGGCCATCCTTACACTGGAGTGCTCTACGCGGGCGTCATGCTGACCGCGAGTGGCCCGCAGGTCCTCGAGTTCAACTGCCGTTTCGGCGACCCCGAGGCGCAGGTCATCCTGCCGCTCACGGAAGGTGATCTGGGTGAAGCCATGATCGACGTGCTCGAGGGACGAGAGCCGGATCTCGTCTGGAACGGTGACGCGGCGGCCTGCGTCGTGCTGGCCGCGGGAGGCTATCCTGGAACCTACCCTACGGGCCGTACGATCAACGGGCTCAACAGCGTTCCGGCCGGCGTGCTCACCTTCCACGCCGGGACGGCGATGCACAACGGGACGCTCGTCACCGCCGGAGGGCGCGTGCTCAACATCGTGGCACGAGGACCGGATCTCGACGCCGCGCGGGACAGAGCGTACGCCGGCGTCGCGGCGGTCTCATTCGAGGGGATGCAGTTTCGCACGGACATCGGGCGCGATGCCCTGCCGGTTGGCGCCGGGGCCGTGAGCGCGGGGGATTTGCGGTGACTGTCCCTCGGGTGGCCGTCCTGCTCGGCAGCGAATCTGACCGCCCATCGATGGACGACACGGTCAAGATCCTGGGGGAGTTCGGGGTGGATCATGAGGTCGTGGTCGCCTCCGCCCACCGGACGCCCGATCTCCTGGATCGGTATGTGCGCGGGGCGGAAGAGCGGGGGATCCGGGTCATCATCGCCGCGGCCGGAGGTGCCGCGCATCTTGCGGGGGCCGCGGCCGCACGGACGGTCTTGCCCGTCATCGGCGTTCCTCTCGACGCGACCGGGTTGGGTGGGCTGGACGCGCTGCTCTCGACGGTCCAGATGCCCGCGGGGATCCCGGTGGCGACCGTCTCCATCGGTGCATGGGGAGCCCGTAACGCAGCGCTCCTTGCCGTCGAGATGCTGGCGATCGATAACGAGACCCTGCGCCATCGCCTGCGTGCCTACCGGGCAAAAGCCGCCGCGGGCATCGAGTCGGCGGCGGAGGAGATCATGAGCCGGGGTGTCGACCGGGGATCGAGATAGGGTGATTGCGGAGATGCCTGTCACAGCGGTTGTCGGTGGTCACTGGGGCGACGAAGGCAAGGGCAAGGTGGTGGACGCCCTCGCCGCCCGCGCCGAGATGGTCATCCGTTACAACGGCGGGAACAACGCGGGTCACACCATCGTGGGCCCGCATGGGACCCTGAAGCTGCACCTCGTGCCTTCCGGGATCTGCCATTCAGACGTGGACTGTCTGATCGGCCCCGGAGTCGTGGTGGACCCTGAGGCGCTCCTCGAGGAGATCGCGATCCTGCATACCGCCGGGGTCTCTACCGCCCGGCTCCGCCTCAGCACCCGCGCGCATCTGGTCTTTCCGTTCCACATCGCGCTGGACGCGAAGTTGGAAGCCATCCGTGGCGGGCGTGCCCACGGGACGACGAAGCGCGGGATCTGGCCCGTGTACGCCGACAAGGCGGCGCGCGTCGGGATCCGGGCCGGTGACCTGCTCGAGCCCGCCTTCCTCAACGACCGCATCTCCGAGCTCACCCGCCGGGCGTCGGCAGCGCTGGATGAGCGGATCTCCGTGGACGAGACCGTGGCAGCGATCGGGACGTGGACCGAGCGCCTCGGCCCGCTGGTGACCGATACCCATCCCCTCGTGCAGACGGCCCTCCGCCGTGATGCGCGCATCATCCTCGAAGGACATCTCGGGGTGATGCGCGACCTGGACTGGGGCCTCTATCCCTATGTCACGTCCTCGACCTGTCTCGCCGGGGGCGCCTGCGCCGGTGCCGGGATCGCCCCCCAGCGGATCGGGCGTGTGATCGGAGTGGTGAAAGCGTACACGACGGCGGTCGGGGCGGGCCCGATGCCGACCGAGCTGAAGGATACGACGGGGGATCTCCTTCGCGAGCGCGGC
>DATDEG010000199.1:0-6898 GCA_036523465.1 bacterium | reverse complement strand
ACGTCCCGCTCGCCGTACTCACCGTCCAGATAGAGACTGCAGGGGATGAGCCGCTTGCGGTCCCGTAGGATCGCCTCGACCATCTGCGCGATCGCCGCCCCGGGGGCGAAGAAGGCGCTCGTGCCCATCAACTCGGTGATCTCCGCGCCGCCGCGCCGGGTGCGGGTGACGATCGCCTCGACACGGTCCGGCGCGACGAGATGGCTGAGCGGCACCCCGCCGACGTGGGCGAACCGCGGCAGCGGGACCATGTCCTTGTCCGTGTGCGCGCCGATCACGATCCCGTGGACGTCGGCGATGGAGACCCCGACCTCCTTGGCGATGAACGTCCGGAAGCGCGTGCCGTCGAGCGCCCCCGACTCGCCGATCACCCGTTCCCGCGGGAACCCCGAGATCTTGTAGGTGAGGTAGGTCATGGCGTCCAGCGGATTCGTCACGACGAGCAGGATGCCGTCGGGGGAGTAGCGGACGACCTGCTCGACGACGCTGCGCACGATCCCGGCGTTGGTGTCGATGAGCTGCTCGCGGGTCATCCCCGGCTTCCGGGCGATCCCGGCGATGATCACGGCGATGTCGCTGCCTTCCGTCTCGGCATAGCCGTTGCTGCCGACGATGCTGATATCCACCCCGCGGATCGGGGCGGCCTGCTGGAGATCGAGGGCCTTCCCCATCGGCATCTTCTCGATGATGTCGACGAGCACCAGATCGGCCACCTCATCCACGGCCAACCAATGCGCGGCCGTATGCCCGACCGCGCCCGCTCCCACGATGGTCACCTTCGGACGGCGCGCCATAGTCTCGTCTCCTATCCGCGTGGCAACATTCTCGAGCCCGCACTACGGTCGCTACGGCCCCTCGGGCCTCGCGATGCCATCACCCCATGTTGTCGATCACGGCGCTGGCGAATTCGCTCGTCTTGACCTCCTTGGCCCCGTCCATCAGCCGGGCGAGATCATAGGTCACGACCTTCTGCTTGAAGGTCGCCTCCAGGCCGCGCGTGATGAGCTGCGCCGCCTCGCCCCAGCCGAGATACTCGAGCATCATCGCCCCCGACAGGGTGAGCGAGCCGGGGTTGACCTTGTCCAGGTTGGCGTACTTCGGCGCGGTGCCGTGCGTCGCCTCAAAGATGGCGTGGAAATCGCTGATATTCGCGCCGGGCGCCATGCCGATGCCGCCGACCTGCGCGGCCACGGCGTCGGAGAGGTAGTCGCCGTTGAGGTTGCCGGTGGCGATGACGTCGAAGTCTCGCGGGCGCGTGAGCATATGCTGGAACGTCACGTCGGCGATGTAGTCCTGGAGGAGGATCTTCCCCTCCGGCGTCTTCCCTCCATGCGCCTTCTGAACCTCGTCCCATGTGATCGTCTGCTCGGCGAACTCCTCCCGGCCGAGCTCGTAGCCCCACTTGGCGAAGGCGCCCTCCGTGTACTTCATGATGTTGCCCTTGTGCACGAAGGTGACCGACTTCCGGCGGTTGTCGATGGCATGACGGATAGCCTTGCGCACGAGCCGTTTCGTCCCGAACGGACTCATCGGCTTGAGTCCCACACCGGCGTCATCGCGGACCTTCCAGCCGAACTCGCTGCGCACGAACTCGATGAGCTTCCTCGCTTCGGGCGACCCGCTCGGATGCTCGAGCCCGACGTAGATGTCCTCCGAATTCTCACGGAAGATGATGATGTTGACGCGTTCGGGGTACTTCACGGGGCTGGGCACGCCCTCGAACCAACGCACCGGCCGCACGCAGGCGTAGAGGTCGAGGATCTGCCTCAACGCGACGTTGAGGCTCCGGAACCCGCCTCCGATCGGCGTGGTGAGTGGTCCCTTGATCCCGACGACGTACTGCTGGAAGGCGCGGAGTGTGTCCTCGGGCAGCCAGGATCCGAGCCGGTCGTTGGCCTTCTCTCCGGCGTAGACCTCAAACCAGACGAGCCTGCGCTTCCCACCGTAGACGGCCTTGACCGCGGCGTCGAAGATCCGCTGGCTCGCCCGCCAGATGTCCGGACCTGTGCCGTCGCCTTCGATGAATGGGATGATGGGCTGATCGGGGACGTGCAGGCGATTCTCGCGGACCTCGATGCGCTGCCCTTCCTTGGGGGGTGTCAGCGTCTCCAGCGTGACCATGGATCTCTCCTCCAGGGGTTCTGTCTTCCGCGGGGTTTACACATTGCAGCGATCAGGACACGTCGACACTCTTCACAATACACTGCCGGGCGGGCCCTGCGTTTACTCACTCCGGCCACTTCGGTCCGTCGGTCCTCGCCAGGCCGTCCCGACGATATGGGCCGCTGCGGGCGCTTCGGGCCGTACGACGACTTGACGACGCATGTTCGCCCGCCTTAGGATTATACTGGATTGCTGGTCTGACCACCAGTCCAAATGCCTCCACGCACCCGCCCGCCACTCTTTCAGCCGATCAGGCGCAGCCGGCTCTACGAGGGGATCGTGCGCCAGATCCAGGATCTCATCGGCGCGGAGCACCTGGCCGCCGGCGACCGCCTGCCGGGCGAGCGCGAGCTGGCCGAGGCGCTTTCGGTCAGCCGGGCCTCGGTCCGGGAGGCCCTGCGCGTCCTCCACTACATCGGCGTGGTCGACGTCCGCCCCGGCGAGGGCACGTTCGTCGCCACGACGCCTCCCACGCCGCTCGATCCCTCGATGTACAGTCTCCTCTCCGAACGAACGGCGCTGCTCGATCTGATCGAAGCGCGCCGCATCTTGGAGGACGGCATCGTCCACCTCGCCGCCCGCCGGGCGACGAAGGACGACCTGGGTGCGTTGGAGGAGCTCCTGGGCGGCCGCGAACCCGAGCTGGGATCCGGCAAGCACGACGTCGCCAGCGACCTGCAGTTTCACACGCTCCTTGCCGAAGCGACAGGGAACGTGGTGCTGGTCAGCGCGATGCGCCACCTCAACGAGATGTGGCTGCAGGCCCGCGAGAAGACCGGCCGCACAGAGACGAGCCCACTGAAGGCCCTGCGGTTCCACCGGCAGATCCTGTCCGCTGTGCGCCGCCGGCAGCCCGCCGCGGCGCGCCGTGCCCTGCGGCGCCACTTGGAGGACATGCGGGCGGATATCGAGCGGCGCCGGAGTATCGCCGATTGACGCTCGCGGAGGGGGGTTCGGGGGGACGGCGCGCGTCCGTCCCACCGCGCTCAGAGCAGTAGATCGGTTGCGTGCGGTGGCGGCTGTGAGGGTTGCAGGGGAACGTTATGGCAGTCGGTTTGTCTAAGGGGGATCATCCGATGGTGACCGGGACCGGCAAGACTCGTACCGAACGCGACTCGCTCGGAGAGATGGAAGTGCCGGTCGACGTCTACTACGGGGCGAGCACGGCGCGCGCCATCCGAAACTTTCCGATCAGCGGTCTGCGCTTCACCCGGCCGTTTATCCGGGCTCTGGGCCTCATCAAGCTGTCCGCGGCGCACGTGAATATGGAGCTGGGCCTCCTGGACCGGCGGATCGGCGAGGCGATCGTCAGGGCCGCGACGGAAGTGGTCGAGGGCAAGTGGGACGACCAGTTCCCCCTCGACATCTTCCAAACCGGCTCGGGTACCTCGACCAACACCAACGCGAATGAAGTCATCGCCAACCGCGCCACCGAATTGCTCGGGGGACAGCGCGGAAGCAAACTCGTCCACCCCAACGATCACGTCAACCTCTGCCAGTCCAGTAACGACGTCATCCCAACGGCCATCCATCTCGCCGCCCTCGCCGAGATCCGGGAACGCCTCACCCCCGCCATGGAGGTCCTGGAACGCACGCTCCGGGGGAAAGCGAGGGAGTTCTGGGGGATCGTCAAGACCGGGCGGACGCACCTCATGGATGCCACGCCGATCCGCCTGGGCCAGGAGTTCGAAGGGTACGCCGGGCAGGTGGAGCGGGGCATCCGCCGGCTGCGTTACGCGATCGAGGATCTCAGCGAGGTCCCGCTCGGAGGGACGGCCGTCGGCACCGGCACCAACACGCATCCGGAATACGCGCGCCGCAGCTGCGCCTGGCTGTCGGCGCGGCTCGGCATCGAGATCCGGGAGAGCACGAATCACTTCCAGGGACAGGCCAGCCTGGACGCGGTCGTCTTCGCGTCGAGCGCACTGCGGGCGTATGCGACAGGATTCATGAAGCTGGCCAATGATATCCGCTGGATGGGCAGCGGACCCCGGGCCGGGCTGGCGGAGCTCGCCCTCCCCGCGGTCCAGCCCGGATCATCGATCATGCCCGGCAAGGTCAACCCGGTCATCGCCGAGTCGGTGATCCAGGCCTGCGCGCAGGTGCAGGGCAACGACGTCGTCGTGGCTCTCGGGAACCAGTGGGGCAACTTCGAGCTCAACACGATGATGCCGGCCATGGCCCACAACCTCCTGTGGTCGATCGACCTGCTCGCCGCGGAATCGGCGAACTTCGCCACGCAGTGCGTCGCCGGACTCGCCGCGACGCCGCGGGCGGCGGAGTTGGTGGAGCGCGGCCTCATGCTCACCACGGCTCTGGCCCCCGTCGTCGGCTACGACAAGGCGGCGGAGATCGCCAAGAAGGCCGCGGCGACGGGACGCACGATCCGGGAAGTGGCGCGTGAGGAGACGACGCTCTCGGAGCAGGAACTCGAGGAGATCCTCAACCCGGAGCGGATGACCGAGCCCGGGCTGACCGGTGGAGGAGGGGGCGGCTGATGCGGAGACGCGTCATGCGCACGCTGTGGGGGCGCGTCGGGACCGATGAGCGGGGCGCCGTCGGGACCGCGACACGGCCTCCGGCGACCCCGCATGTCCTGGCAACGCTCAGGCGCGACCCGTGGGTCCGGGAGATCCTCCCCATCCTCGTCGGGTTGGGGCTGTTCGTCATCTACGCGACCTGGCGCGCGTTCATGAACGCGCACTACTATGTGGCCCCCTACATCTCGCCCTTCTACTCGCCGTGCCTGGCCGCAAATTGTGAGCATCCGCTGGGCACGGTGGTCGGGCCCTGGTGGCGCCTCACGCCCTCGCTGCTGGTCGTCTGGGTCCCGCTGGGGTTCCGGTTGTCCTGCTATTACGCACGCAAGGCCTACTACCGGTCTGTGCTCTGGGCGCCGCCGGCCTGCGCCGTGCGCGACCGCCCACCCTCCTACTCCGGGGAGACACGGTTCCCGTGGGTACTCCAGAACCTCCACCGCTACTTCTTCTGGCTCGTGCTGCCGATCGTCGTCATCCACTGGTACGACGTCGGTCTGAGCTTCCGGTTCGCGGACGGCTTCGGGGTGGGCCTCGGCTCGCTGATCATCGTCGCCGATGCGACGTTCCTCTCACTGTACACGTTCAGCTGCCACGCCTGCCGGCACATCTGCGGCGGCGCGGTGAACACCTTCTCGCGGGCGCCGGTCCGCCGGACGCTGTGGCGCTGGGTGAGCGCGCTCAACCTTCGCCACAATCTGTGGTTCTGGCTGGCCCTGGGAACGATCGTGCTCGCCGACGTGTACGTGTACCTGCTCTCGCTGCGCACCTTCGCTGATGTGAGGTTCTTCTGATGCCGACCGCCTATACCACCTACGAATATGACGTGATCATCGTCGGCGCAGGAGGGGCCGGATTGCGAGCTGCGATCGAGTCGGCGGCGGGAGGCGCGCGCACGGCGCTGGTCTGCAAATCGCTGCTGGGCAAGGCGCACACGGTCATGGCCGAGGGCGGCGCGGCGGCCGCGCTCGGCAACGTCTGGCCCGAGGATAACTGGCAGGTGCACTTCCGCGACACGATGCGCGGGGGCAAGCTGCTCAACAACTGGCGCATGGCGGAAATCTTCGCGAAGGAGGCGCCGGACCGGATCCTCGAGCTCGAGGAGTACGGCGCGGTCTTCGACCGGACGAAGGACGGGCTCATCTCCCAGCGCGACTTCGGCGGGCACCGCTATGCCCGGCTGGCACACGTCGGCGACCGCACCGGCCTCGAGATCATCCGCACGCTGCAGTACAAGATGATCCACATGGGCGTCGACGTCTTCATGGAGACGACACTCACCCGGCTGCTCACCGACGCCGGGCGCATCGCCGGCGCCTTCGGGTACCGCCGGGATACCGGCGAGTTCCTCGTCTTCAGGGCGAAGGCCGTCGTGCTCGCCACCGGCGGACTGGGCAAGTCCTGGAAGTACACCTCGATGTCCTGGGAATCTACCGGCGACGGGATCGCCCTGGCGCTCGACTCCGGGGCCGACCTCATCGACGTCGAGATGGTGCAGTTCCATCCCACGGGCATGGTCTGGCCGCCCGGCGCCCGCGGGATCCTCGTCACCGAGGGCGTGCGGGGCGACGGCGGAGTCCTGCGCAACGCGGAGGGCCGCCGCTTCATGTTCGACCACATCCCCGAATTCTTCAAAGCGGAGACGGCGGACACGGAAGCGGAGGCCGACGCCTGGTACACGGACAAGACCAAGCGCCGCCCCCCCGAACTGCTGCCCCGCGACGAAGTCACGCGGGCGATCTACGCGGAGGTCAAGGCCGGGCGCGGGAGCCCACACGGCGGGGTGTTCCTCGACATCGCGACGCGCCGCAGCGCCGAGTACATTCAGAAGCGGCTTCCCTCGATGTACCACCAGTTCATGGAGCTGGCCGGTGTCGATATCACGAAAGAACCGATGGAAGTGTACCCGACCTGCCACTACAGCATGGGCGGTGTGCGTGTGGACCCGGAGACCGAGGCGGCCACGGTCCCGGGACTGTTCGCCGCGGGCGAGCTGGCCGCCGGCCTGCACGGGGCGAACCGCCTGGGCGGCAACTCACTCACGGATATCCTCGTCTTCGGCCGCCGCGCCGGCCTCTATGCCGCGACGTATGCCCGGGAGCTCGTCGCGGTCCTCGACCCGACCGATGATCAGATCGACGACGCGGCCCACACGCTGCTCGCTCCGTTCGCCGCACCCGGCGGGGAGAGTCCGTACG
>DATDEG010000198.1:0-2292 GCA_036523465.1 bacterium | reverse complement strand
ACCTTGAAGATGAGCGTCTCGGTGGCGTTCCCCGGCCCTCCCCCGGTCAGCGCGTGCACGACGCCGAAGGTCTCGAAGAAGGCATAGATGATGTTCACGACGAGGAGAAAGAACGTCGTCGGTGAGAGCAGCGGGACGATGACCCGCCAGAATTGATGCCCGCCGGCGGCGCCGTCCACCGCGGAGGCCTCGAGCACGGACTTCGGGATCGATTGCAGCCCGGCGAGAAAGAAGATGAAGTTGTAGCTCACTTGCTTCCAGGCGGAGGCCAGGACGATCAGCAGCATCGCTTGGTTGCCGTTGAGATGATAATCCCACCGCACCCCGGCCTGGTTGAGCGCCCGCCCCAGGAGGCCGATGGACGGATGGAAGATGAACAACCACAGCGCCGCAGCGACGGCCGGGGCGACGGCGTACGGCCACATCAGCAACATCCGGTACACGCTCGCGCCGCGGATCTGCCGGTCCGCCATCACGGCCAGTCCGAGGCCGGCCACCATGGCAAACGCGATGACCGCGACGGAAAAGACGATGGTGAGCCGAACGGAGTTCAGGTAAAGCGGGTCGCGCAGAACCTCACTGAAGTTCTCGAACCAGACAAACCTCTTGGACAGGCCGAACGGATCCTGCCGCATCACCGACTGGTACACCGCCTGGCCGGCCGGCCAGAAGAAGAAGATCAGCGTGACGGCCAGCTGCGGGGCAAGCAGCAGATACGGCAGGACCCGGTTGTCGAAGACGACCCGTCGTTGCACCTATTGGCCGGTGTTCTCCCTCTGGAACCGGCGCAGGATCTCGTTGCCGCGCCGCACCGCGGTATCGAGCGCCTGCTTGGCTGTTTGCTGTCCCTGGAAGGCGCGCTCCATCTCCTCCTGGATGACCACCCGGATCTCGGGCATGTTCCCGAGGCGCAGGCCGGACGAGCTCTTCGTCGGCCGGGATCGCGTCAGCTGCTTGATCGGGATGTCCGTCCCGGGATTCTGCGTGTAGTAGCCGGACGCCTGGGCCAGCGTCACGGCGGTGTGCGTGATCGGAACGTACCCGGTGTCGATGTGCCACTGCGCCATGACCTGCGGGGTGCTGAGGTACCGGAAGAACTCCGCGACGCCCTTGTACTCCTGCGCGGTGCGCCGCGGTGACGTCATCACCCAAAACGCCGCCCCACCGATGACGGAATTCTTCGGCGTCCCTTTGATGACGTCCGCGTAGACCGGGAAGTACGCCATGCCGAAATCAAACTTCGCTTCGCGGAGGACCCGGGCGCGCAGCGCGCTGCTCGCCGTGATGATCGCGCACTCCCCCGACGGGAACAGCGCGTCGCCGGCCGAGTCGCGTCCGCCGTACTTGAACGTCCCCTCCTTCTGCATGTCCATGAGGAACTGGAGATGCCGGACGTGGAGCGGACTATTGATCATCAACTCGGTGTCCAGCCCTTCGAAGCCGTTCGCCTTGGAGGCAAACGGGACGTCGTGCATCGAGGAGAAGGTCTCGAACTGCGTCCAGGTCGGCCAGGCGGTCGTCAAGCCGCACGGGGCGGCGTTGGCCGCACGGATCTTCTGGGCCGCGGCGCGGACCTCTTCCCAGGTCGCCGGGGCTTTGTTGGGGTCCAGCCCGGCCTTGCGGAAGGCGTCCTTGTTCCACCACAGGACCGGGGTCGAGCTGTTGAACGGCATCCCGACGAGCTTCCCGTCCGCGCTGCTATAGTAGCTGCGCACGCCCGGCAGATAGATGCTGGCGTCGAACGGGAGGCCCGCTTCCTTGAAGAGCTGCCACACCGGCTTCACGGCGCCCTTCGCGTACATCATCGTCGCCGTGCCAACCTCGAACATCTGGACGATGGCCGGAGCGTTGCCCGCGCGGAACGCGGCGATCGCCGCGACCATCGTCTGCGGATAGCTGCCCTTGAACGTCGCGTTGACCTGGTAGGTGCCCTGCGATGCGTTGAAGTCCGAGGCGATCTTCTCGAGCAGGTCGCCCAGCGGGCGCGTCAGTCCGTGCCAGAACTCGATCTGGACGCGGCCCTGCGCCTGGCTGGGGGCGAGCCCCGGCCCCGCCGCAAGCATCAGGACGGTCAGCAACGCCGCGAGTGCCCCTGCCGTACCACGGTGCCTCATACGGTTCTGCCTCCTGTGTATCCGAGGGTTGTCCGAAGGACAACCCGAGTGGACAAAGTCTATCGATGATACCTGTTCGTGGTTCGCCTTTCATTCCATTCTGAGCCTAGTTGCCCGTAACATCTGAAGCAGTAGTGAGAGTGATCCGATGGTTGGGATGGCGGTAGGTCCAACGGAT
>DATDEG010000197.1:0-4059 GCA_036523465.1 bacterium | reverse complement strand
CCGTGTACTCGTTGGCTTTTATGATGTAGGCGTCGACCTCGGGATCCTTCTTCAGATCTTCGAGCGTGACGAGTCGCTGCCGGGCAATGGTGTCCGCCGGTTCTGCCATCGCGTCTGTGCTCCTTGCTTGGCTGGATTCGGATTCGCCGGCCCGTCAGGGTCTGGGCGGGCCGCTCTCGCTGACGGGAGACGCCGCCGGAGCCTCAGCCTTGCGCGTCCGCACGTAGGACACTGCGGATCGGTCGGCCTTCACACGCAGGTTCGGGGCCAGCTCGAGGGTGAGTTGATCATCATCGACGTCGTGGACCATGGCATGGAGGCCCCCGGCGGTGACAATCCGGTCGCCCTTCTTGACTTTCGCGAGCATCTCGCGCCGCTTCCGCTGCTGGGTCTGCTGCGGCCGGATGAGCAACAGGTAGAAGACGACGAGCAACAAGACGTAGAAGACGATCACGCTCGGGAACCGTGTCCCTGCCTGCAACAGAATCACCGATTCACCCCCGGGGAAGAGCAGCGATCGGCAACGCCGACCAGAGAATCATTGTAACATAGTCCCGCCGATCCCCCGCCGGCGGGAGTGAACCCAGCGATGCGCGCCTCAAACCTCACCGCGTGCATTACCACGGGGTCATGTACGCGTCCAGGGTCGTGCGCCGCCACGGCTCGAACCGGTCGGCCTCGATCGCCGCACGGGCCTCGGTCATCAGCGTCGCGAGGAAGGCAAGATTGTGGTAGGTGGCCAGCCTGGGGCCGAGCATCTCATCGGAGTGGAAGAGGTGACGGAGATACGCACGAGTGTACCGCCGGCATACCTGACAAGCGCAGTCGGGGTCCGGCGGGATGTGCTCGTCCCGATGCCGGGCGTTACGCACGTTGAGGCGGCCCGTGCGCGTGAAGATCGTCCCGGTGCGGGCGACGCGCGTGGGCAGGACGCAGTCAAACATGTCCACGCCCCGGGCGATGGCTTCGAGGAGATCGGGCGGCCCGCCGACGCCCATGAGATATCGCGGCGCGCCCTGGGGAAGCCGGGAGGTGACCGCGTCGAGCAGCGCGTAGGCCAGCGCGCGCGGCTCACCGACGCTGAGACCTCCCACCGCGTAGCCCGGAAATGCCAGCTCGGCCACGCGCTCTGCCGCCTCCGCCCGCAGCGCGGGGTTGAATCCCCCCTGCACGATCCCGAACAGCATCTGCCACTCCGGCGCTCCGCGTCGCGCCGACCGCGCCGCCCATCGCATCGTGAGGCGAAGCGCATCGGCGGCCTGCGCATCGTCGGCCGGATAGCCGAGACAGACATCGAGCGGCATGATGATATCGCTTCCCAGGGTGGCCTGGATCTCCAGCACGCGGTCCGGCGTCCAGGCGTGCTCGCTGCCGTCGATCGGGGACCGGAAGACCACGCCGTCCTCGCTGAGCGATCTGAGCTTGGCCAGGCTGAACACCTGGAAGCCGCCGCTGTCCGTAAGCACAGGGCCCTCCCAGGCCATGAACCGGTGAAGTCCACCGGCCCGGGCGATCACGTCCGCTCCCGGCCGCAGGTACAGATGAAACGTGTTGGCCAGGACGATCTCCGCCCCGAGGCCGCGGATCTCCTCAAAGGTGAGCGCCTTCACGGTGGCGTTCGTCCCGACGGGCATGAAGGCCGGCGTCTGCACCGCCCCACGGGGGGTGTGCAGTGTCCCGCGCCTGGCGCCCGCAGGATCGGCGTGGAGAAGGGTAAACCGGAAGCCGGACATGCAGGGTGAGTATAATGCCCCGCAGAATCCGGAGGCTATCCTCGAAGCGGATGGAGGATGTCATGCCGGAGCATACCATCGAAGCGCTGCTGGCCGAAGGACGCCGGTTCGATCCACCCGGCGTATTTGCGGCGAAGGCGGCGATCCGCGACCGATCGCTCTACGACGAGGCCGCGCGCGATCCGGAAGGGTTCTGGGCGCGCATCGCCCGGGATCTCCACTGGTTCGAGCCCTGGACGCGCGTCCTGGAGTGGGCGCCGCCGTACGCGCGCTGGTTCGTCGGCGGCCGCACGAATCTCTCCTACAACTGCCTCGACCGCCACGTTGCCGCGGGACGCCGGACGAAGGCAGCGATCATCTGGGAAGGCGAGCCCGGCGACGAGCGCGTCCTCACGTACGGCGACCTCCACCGTGAGGTCGGCCAGTTCGCGAATGTCCTCAAGCAACTGGGCGTGTCCCGGGGAGACCGCGTCGCCCTCTACCTCCCGATGATCCCCGAGCTCGCTATCGCAATGCTCGCCTGTGCGCGCATCGGCGCCGCGCATACCGTCATCTTCGGGGGGTTCAGTGCCGAAGCGCTGCGCGACCGCATCAACGACGCGCAGGCGAAGGTCCTCGTCACCGCCGACGGCGGCTGGAGGCGGGGGAACATCGTCCCCCTCAAGCGCAATGCCGATGACGCGCTGGCCGGGACTCCGAGCATCCGCCACGTCGTGGTCGTGCGGCGCATCGGGGAAGCCGCGCCGATCCACGTCAGAGAAGGGCGCGATCACTGGTGGCACCGTCTCATGGCCGAAGCGCCCTCACGCTGCGACGCCGAGGCGATGGACAGCGAGGACCTTCTCTACATCCTCTACACGAGCGGCACGACCGGGAAGCCGAAGGGGATCGTCCACACGACGGGCGGCTACATGGTCGGCACGTATGCCACGGCGCAATGGGTCTTCGATCTCAAGGACGACGACATCTTCTGGTGCACCGCCGACATCGGATGGGTGACCGGGCACTCCTACGTCGTCTACGGCCCCCTGGCGAACGGCGCAAGCGTGGTCATGTACGAGGGCACACCCGACTATCCGGACAAGGACCGGTTCTGGGCGATCGTGGAGAAGCACGCCGTGAGTGTACTCTACACCGCGCCGACGGCGATCCGCACGTTCATGAAGTGGGGACCGGAGTATCCGGGACGCCGCGATCTCACGTCGCTGCGCCTGCTGGGTACGGTCGGCGAGCCGATCAATCCCGAGGCCTGGGTATGGTACCACCGCTACATCGGCGGCGGGCGCTGCCCGGTCGTCGACACCTGGTGGCAGACCGAGACAGGGATGATCCTCATCTCCCCCCTCCCCGGTGTGACGTCACTGAAGCCGGGGTCGGCGACCCATCCGCTCCCGGGGGTCTCCGCGGAAGTCGTCGACGAATCCGGGAACCCTGTCGGCGCAGGCGAGGGAGGGTACCTCGTCCTGACCCGCCCGTGGCCGGCGATGCTGCGCGGGATCTACGGTGATCCACAGCGCTACCAGCGGCAGTACTGGGACCGGTTTGCCGGCCGGTACTTCACGGGCGACGGCGCGAAGCGCGATCAGGACGGGTATTTCTGGCTGCTGGGACGCGTGGACGACGTGATCAACGTCGCCGGGCACCGGATCGGGACGATGGAGGTTGAGTCCGCCCTGGTCGACCATTCCAGCGTCGCCGAGGCGGCGGTGATCGGGGTGACGCACGACATCAAGGGGCAGGCCATCGCCGCGTTCGTCACGTTGAAAGAAGGTCACCCACCGTCGGCCGCGGCGGTCGAGACGCTCAAGGACCACGTGGTGCGCAAGATCGGGGCGATCGCCCGGCCGGACCAGATCCTCTTCACCGCCGAACTGCCAAAGACGCGCAGCGGGAAGATCATGCGCCGGCTCCTCCGCGACGTGGCCGAAGGGCGGATCCTCGGTGACACGACGACGCTGGCCGATCCGAGCGTGGTGGAGTCGCTGAAGGAACGCTACGAGGAGGAAGCCGGCGCCTAGGTGGGTGGCCAGGGTCCCCCGAAAATCGTCGGTTGAGCTTCGGGGTGGGTCAGCGGAACGGGAAGGCGAGGCTCCCGTTGAGGATCCACTGCCACAGCAGTCCCGAGGCGCCGGTCTGCGCCGGGCGGCCCAAGGAGATCTCGTCGGCGGTCAACACCACTTCCAGATTGAGCGCCTCGAGTGTGCCGTCCGGGGATTCGACGCCGTCGGCCCGGATGAGATCACGGACGCAGATGGCACCGGCCGCGCTACGGCGTCCGCTGATGCGCGTCCGCGGGGAGATCAGGATCTTCACCGTGCGAGATTCT
>DATDEG010000196.1:0-2553 GCA_036523465.1 bacterium | reverse complement strand
AGTCTGATCCGTCCCTACCACCCGGCGCTCCAGATCGGTCCCTTCGATGTACTCCGGGTTGCAGATGTGGGAGACGTAGATGTCAACCCCATCGGCATCGAAGACACATATGGACGCGTGGAGCGGGCCGCCGGCGAGATCCTCGACGCGAAGGTCATCCCGGTCTGCGTCGGAGGAGATCACTCGCTGTCGCTGCCGCTGCTGCGGGCGGTCGCCAGGCGGCACGGGCCGGTGGGGATGGTGCACGTCGACTCCCACCAGGACATGTGGGAGGAATACTTCGGCGGGAAGTACTTCCACGGCACGCCGTTCCGCCGCGCGGTGGAGGAGGGTCTGCTGGACACACCGCGCGTCCTGCAGATCGGTATCCGCGGGCCGGTGTACGAGGACGCGGATTTCGATTTCGCCCGGCAGCACGGAGTCCGGTGGATCACGGCAGGCGAAGTAGCGCGCAAGGGGGTGGACTGGGTCAAGGAGCAGATCCAGACGGTGCGCGGCGGACCGGTCTATCTGTCGTTTGACATCGACGGAGTGGATCCGGCGTTTGCGCCGGGAACAGGCACGCCCGAGGTCGCGGGATTGACCAGCCGGGAGGCCCTCGAGATCGTACGGGCGCTGGTGGGAGTTGACGTGGTCGGCGCTGACCTTGTGGAGGTCTCCCCGCCCTTTGATCACGCCGGCGTCACCGCGATGCTCGCGGCGAATCTGCTGTTCGAGATCGTCTCCGTGATCGCGGCCACGCGGCTGCGGTCCCTCAACGCGAGTCGAGGGGGGACGCACGCGCGGCGTCCCCCCTCCGACCCCCCTCCGCGTGCATGAGCACCCGCAGCGTCTCCTCACGGATCAAAGCGTGGATGCGCTGCCGGAACCCGATGAACGCCGGCGTGTCGATCACGCCCACCTCACGCGGCCGCGGCAGCGTGATGGCCACCTCCGCCTTGATCCGGCCCGGCCTCGCGGTCATGACGTAGACGCGGTCGGAGAGCAGCGCGGCTTCGTCGATGTCGTGGGTGACGAACAGCACGGTCTTGTGCGTGTGCTCCCAGATCTGCAGCAGCAGCTCCTGCATGACCGCGCGCGTCTGCGCATCGAGCGCGCCGAACGGCTCGTCCATAAGGAGGATCGCCGGGTCGTTGGCCAGCGCACGGGCGATGGCCACACGTTGCTGCATCCCCCCGGACAGCTCCTTGGGATAGGCGCGCTCGAAGCCCTGTAGGCCGACCAGATCGATGTAGCGGTGGGCCACCTTCCCGCGCTCCCCCGCGGGCATCCCCCGCACTTGGAGGCCGAACTCGACGTTGCCCTGGACGGTGAGCCACGGAAACAGCGTGTAGGACTGGAAGACCATCCCCCGCTCAGCGCTCGGACCTTCCACCGCCCTGCCGTCGACCGCGACGTCCCCGCGCATCGGGCGGATGAGCCCGGCTACGATCCGCAGCAGCGTCGACTTGCCGCATCCGGTCGGCCCGACGATCGAGACGAATTCCTTGTCCCGCACGTCGAGCGAGAGTTGCTCGACCGCGAGGACCGTCCCTCCGCGCCGCTGCGTGAAAACGACGCCGAGGTCTCGGATCCGCAGCTTGATGCCGTCAACCGCGGTCAGATCTTGGGCGACCATGGGAGCAACACGCGATGCAGGCGCTTGAAGATCAGGTCGAAGCCGAACCCCAGCAGCCCGATCGTGATGAGGCCGACGAAGATCCGGTCGGTGAACAACCCCCGGCCGGCATCGAGGATCATGTACCCGAGGCCGCGGTCGGCCGCCACGAGTTCGGCGACGATCAGGTAGGTCCACGCCCACCCCATCGTGATGCGCAGGTTGTCCATGACGCCGGGCAGCGTTGCGGGCAGCAGCACCCGCCGGAATACGTCGGCCCGCCTCGCGCCGAGGGTGTAGGCCGAATCCAGGAGGTCTGAGGAGACGTTCGCCGAGACGTCGGCGATCAGCAGGATCAGCTGGAAGAACGTGCCGATGAAGATCACGGCGACCTTCTCCGGCGTGCCGATCCCGATGTAGAGGATGAGAAGCGGGATCATCGCGCTGACCGGCAGATAGCGAACGAAGTTCACGATCGGCTCGAGCAGGGCTTCGACGAATTTCAGCGTGCCCATGAGGATACCAAGCGGCACAGCCGCGAGCGAGGCCAGCGCCCACCCGGAGACGATAACCGTGAGGCTGGCCCACGTGTGGATCCCCAGACTGCCGTCCAACAGCGAGTCGCGCGCCGCCCGGACGATATCTGACGGGGACGGGAGGAAGAGCGGCGCAACGAACCCGCCGTACGTCAGGACGGCCCAGACGATGAACAGTCCTGCGACCGACGCGCCGACCCCCGCCAGATAGACCGGGCGGGAGATCGGCCCGTGCGGCCGCAGGATCTCGCTCACTTCACGAAGGACCCGTCCAGGATGTCCGCCGCCTTGACCCCCTTCATCCCGGCCTTGCCCAGCTTGGTCCACAGGTCGATCGCGAACTGCGTCGTCTGGGCCCCAGGACCGGGGTAGCCGGGCGTGCCGAAGAACTGCTTCAGGCCCGCGGCATCATAGTAGTGG
>DATDEG010000195.1:0-2717 GCA_036523465.1 bacterium | reverse complement strand
AAGAACGCGTCGCGCGTCACCTCACCCAGGTGCAGGGCGTTGGTCCACAGCGACGATGCGCCGTGTGCTTTCGCCGCGTGGACGACCTCGGCGAGCTGCGCCTCCCCGTCCGTGAGACCGGGGAGCACCGGAGCAAGGAGCACCGCCGTGGGAACTCCGGCGTCCGAAACCGCCCGGAGCGCATCGAGGCGCCGCGCCGGAGGCGGAACGTCGGGCTCGATCTCGCGGGCGATCGCGGCATCAAGCGTGGCGATGCTGAAGCACACCCGCACCCCCGGGCCGCGGGCGAGGTGCTGAAGCACGTCGATGTCGCGCACGACCATGGTCGAACGGGTGACGAGCGCGACCGGAGTCTGCGCGTCGTTGAGGATCTCTAGGAGCTGGCGCGTGATCTTGTACGCTGCCTCGGCGGGTTGGTAGGGGTCGGTCGCCGTTCCGATCTGCACCTCTTCCCGCGCCCATGAGGGATGGGCAAGCTCCCGGCGCAGGATGTCGGGTGCGTTGATCTTGACGAAGATGCGCGACCCCCAGGCGTTGACGCCGTCCTGGTCTAGGAACCAGTGCGTCCGCCGGGCGTAGCAAAAGGGCAGCGGTGCTGGCACCCCCGGTACGGGTTGATCGACCAGTTGAAGCCCATCCCCTGCACGCGGTTAAGGACGGACTTCGTCTGGACCTCGACCCATTCGACCTGAGGCGTGATACGCGCTCCGACCGCTTTGAACAGTCTGGGCTGTGGAATCTCTGCTGTGGCCATGAGTGACAGTCTAATATCGAACACCTGTTCGTGTCAAGGCGTGCGCCGACCGGACAACACGTCTTCGACTGGGCTCGGGTTATGAAGAAGGTGCTGGCTCAGGCGATCTAGGGAGGATCCGGCGCGGGGTTGCCCGGTGGTGGGGGTGGATTCTTGATGGCCCGGAGCTCGGTTCGCACATACCCGGCGAGGCGCCGGCCGAGATCGTCCACGGCCTCACCGACGAGCGTGGTGTCGTAGTTTCCCGGAGAGATGATCGGGACCCACACGAAGCCCCGGCGCAGGCAGGGCAGCTCGATCCTCCGCCCCGCCTCGAGGATCCCCTGCCAGCGGATGGTCTGCCCGGTCACCACAGCGGCGTCGACAAGCAATGATGCCGTATGCCACGCGTAGCAGGAGACCCGCCCGGTCCGAGAGTCGACATACAGGCGCATGGAAGGATCGGTTGTTCCATGCCGGACCACTGTCATGCGGAGGAGAGCGTCTGGACCGGCGATGGGATCGACCAGGGTGAGCGCGGGGAGCAATCGCCGGATCCGCGAAGACGCCTCACCCCGCAGCAGAATGGCAACGGGCGTAGGATCGCCCGGCATATCGGTTGCCATCACGGCGACGGTCTTGATGCCGGCGAGATCGGCCTCGGGCGGTACCTGCACCTTTACGGTCTCACAGCCCGCCACGGCAAGCCCCAGCATGGCCAGCAACGCCCCGAGCAGCCGCTTCACCGTCTCACCTCGCCGCGTGCGGACACCTCTGCCAACCGGCTTTCCTCGCCTGCCTCCGGCTGAGACATCGCCCACTTCATGGTACGGACCCGACCGGAGGGACGTTCGGAGACTGGACGCGGGGAGGGTGCTTTGCGGAATGAGACTCTAGAAGGCGCCCTGCTGTTGCAGCCACTTCCAGAACTCGACGGGAGCGGCCATCGTGCTGAGGCGGCCCTGGCGCACGAGCGCCCAATCATCGAACCGGTGGGAGTTTTTGATCTCGCGAAGCGTCACGGGCCGGCGCGCATGTCTGACGTACTTGAAATCGGCAACCCAGGATCGTGGGTCTCTCTTGTCCGGCCGCGGCGGTGAGACTACCTCGGCCAGTCCCACGACCGCCGCGTCGCGCCCGGAGTGATAGATGATGACCACGTCTCCCGGCTTCATCATCTTGATGGCGTTCACAGCGGCCGGATTGCGCACGCCGTCCCACTCGGCCGTCCCCTCCCGCTTGAGGTCGTCGATCGAGTAGATCCCTGGTTCGGTCTTCGCCAGGAAGTACGCCACGCCGTCACCTCTGATCCGGTCGGCCATCGCGCCCCCGTAGCAAGGATACGCGGAACGGACGAAGCTCCCCGCGGGCGAAGCCTCCGGCGATGACTGGATCTTCCTCCATGATCCGGCGCGCCACCGGCTCATCCGGCGCCTCGAAGATCGCGATTCCGGTGTTCACCGAACCCAGCGTTGGACCGACCAAGATGATCACCCCGTCGGCTAGGAGGCGGGTGAAGCGCTCGAAATGGACCCTCCAGACACGTTTCTCTTCATCGGTCATCGTGGCGGCAAAGTTGTCGCGCGGTGGGTGGATGAAGTAGATCCATTCGGCCATGCAGCGTCATTCTCGCAGCGGCCGTCCCTCCCTCCGGGCCACGGTGGCCCTCAGGTACGGTTCCACGGCTCAGCGGTGCGGGACCACCGCCTGACCCAGCCTGTTCACGATGATCTCGTGTGCTTCCCGAACCATACTCTCCACAACGTCACCGGCGGGTTCGACCGTGTCGATGAGGCCGGCATCCTGCCCAAACCACAGGACAGCCCGATCGGGATCTCCGGCCTCGTCGGCCACGATGACCGCCGACCGCACGGCCGCTCGACGCTGGCGGAGCTCCCACTCCCGCCCGGTCCATTCCCGGATCACCGCATTGCGCCAGACCCGTGGGATGGCCCCCGGCCAGAGACGGCCGGAGATGATATCT
>DATDEG010000194.1:0-9486 GCA_036523465.1 bacterium | reverse complement strand
TGGGAGGCGACCCGTCCACAGCGAGCACTATCCGCTTGAATGGCACGTCCACGCCCCCTCCCTACGTGATGACCTCGCGGATGAGCGTGCGGAGCTCCGGCGGCTCCGGCATGAATCTGTAGGCTGCCGCGACGCGGGCGGCCGCATCGCCGGCCTGTCTGCGGTCCGCCAGGTGAAGGTCGGCCAGGGGTTCCCCGCGGCGCACCCGGGCTCCAACCTTCGCCCGCAGGATGATACCGACGGCCGGATCGATCGAGTCATCCTTTGCCGCCCGGCCCGCTCCCATCGTCATCGCGGCGATCCCCAGAGCTTCGGCGTCAATCGTCCCGACGAACCCTTCGGCGGGCGCCGTCACCACTTCGCGGACAGGCGCCGCGGGCAGCCGGTCCGGCTCGTCGACGATCGAGGCGTCGCCTCCCTGCGCGCGAACCATCTCGGCAAACTTGCGCCGGGCGGTCCCACCCGCCAGCGCCGCGGTGAGACGCGCCCGGGCCGCCTCGGGGGTCTCCGCGACGCCGGCCAGGACCAGCATGTGTGAGCCCAGCGCCAGGCACAGCTCCCGCAGGTCCTCCGGGCCGCTGCCGGCGAGCGTCGCGATGGCCTCCCGCACCTCCAGGGCGTTCCCGATCGCGAGCCCCAACGGCTGCGTCATGTCGCTGATCACCGCAACCGTGCGCCGGCCCATCTCGGTCCCGATCGCGACCATCGTCCGGGCCAGCGATCGTGCTGCGTCGAGCGTCTTCATGAAAGCGCCGGAGCCGGTCTTCACATCGAGGACGATCGCATCGCTGCCGCCGGCGATCTTCTTGCTCATCACACTGGACGCGATGAGCGGGACACTGTCCACGGTCGCCGTAACATCACGCAGCGCGTAGAGCTTCTTGTCCGCGGGCACGAGGTTGGCGGTCTGGCCGGCGATCGCGCAACCGATGCGGTTGACCTGCTCGATGAACTGCTCCGCGCCCAGTGCCGTGTGGAAGCCTGGGATGGATTCCAGCTTGTCGATCGTTCCGCCGGTGTGCCCGAGCCCGCGGCCGGACAGCTTCGCCACCGGAGCTCCACAGGCGGCCACGAGCGGAATGAGGATGAGCGACGTCTTGTCGCCGACCCCCCCGGTACTGTGCTTGTCGACCTTCGTGCCCCGGATCCGGCTGAGGTCGAGCGTCTCCCCCGATCGGACCATAGCCCGCGTGAGCTCCACCGTCTCACGCGGATCCATCCCGCGGAAGAACACGGCCATCAGGAACGCGCTCATCTGGTAGTCGGGGACGCGATCCCGGACGAACCCATCCAGGAGATACGAGAGTTCGTCGGCCGTCAGCGTGCCGCCGTCACGCTTCTTCTGGATGAGATCATAGGGGCGCACGGCTAGACCGGGAGGTCGCGGACGATACGGCGGACCAGCCGGATGAACTTCGGCTCGATCTCCCTGGCGGTGGCGATGACCTCCTCATGGGTCACCGGGAGTACCTGCTCGCCGGTCGCCATGTCGGTGATCGCGGTGAGGCCGAGCACGCGCATACCCATGTGACGTGCGGCGATGACCTCGCTCGTCGTCGACATGCCGACGGCGTCGGCCCCCCACCGGCCGAACATGCGCAGCTCGGCGAGCGTCTCATAGCTCGGCCCCTGTACCCCCACGTACACGCCCTTCCGCACCGCGATGCCTTCGGCCAGCGCCGCCCGCTCGGCCACACCGATGAACTCCGGATCGTAGGCCTGCGACATGTCGGGGAACCGCGGCCCGAGCGCCGGATCATTGGGACCCATGAGCGGATTACTGCCCATGAAGTGGATGTGGTCGGCGATGATCATGAGATCGCCGCGCCGGAAGTTGCGGTTGATCCCTCCCGAAGCATTGGTCACGACGAGCACCTCGGCGCCCAGGGCCCGCATCACGCGGAGCGGGAAGACGACGTCCTGGATGGTGTAGCCTTCGTAGAAGTGGACCCGCCCCTGCATCGCCACGACGGGTTTGTCCTCGAGGCGGCCGAGGATGAGACGGCCGGCGTGACCCTCCACCGTGGGCCGTGGAAGGCCGGGGATATCGGCATAGGCGATAGCGGCTTCGGCGGTGATCTCCGCCGCCAGCGCCCCCAGCCCGGAACCCAGGATGACGGCGATGGAGGGCCGCAGCGCGGCGCGGGCGCGCACGAGGGCTGCCGCCGCTTCGACCCGTGCAGATACGCTCACGGCCGGCTCACCGCGCTCGTCTTTGTGACCACTTCCAGCATGCTCGCCCCCGGGCCGGACCATTCGATCCCCAGCGCTTCCGCCACCGTCGCGCCGACATCGGCGAAGGTCTCCCGCACGCCCACATCGACTCCGCCCGGGACCCGCGGGCCGGCCAGCAGCAGCGGTGTATGCTCGCGCGAGTGATCGGTGCTCGGCGTCGTCGGATCGTTTCCGTGATCGGCCGTGATGACGAGGAGGTCAGCCTCGCGAAGGCGGTGCATCACATCAGGGAGCGCGCCGTCGATGCCTTCCAGATCCCGCGCGTAGCCCTCCGGGTCGTTCCGGTGACCGTACTTCGTGTCCAGATCGACGAGGTTCGTGAAGATGATGCCGGTCCGGCTCCGGTCCATCGCCTGGGCCGTCTGCGCCATCCCATCGAGATCGTCGTGCGTGTGCACGCTCTCCGTGATCCCCCGCCCCGCGAAGAGGTCGGGGATCTTGCCGATGCCGGTTACGGAGCATCCGGCCCGCACCGCCGCATCAAGCACGGTCGGTGCCGTGGGTGGAAGCGAGAAGTCCCTGCGGCGATCAGTGCGCGTGTAGTGTCCGGGAGAACCGACGAACGGACGGGCGATGACCCGGCTGACCGCGTCAGGACCGGTGAGGAGGCGGCGGGCCGACTCGCACATCGCATAGAGCCGGTCGACTGGAATGAGCGCCTCGTGCGCGGCAACCTGGAACACGCTGTCCGCGGACGTATAGACGATCGGATACCCCGTCCGCTGGTGCTCCGGCCCGAGGTCGTCGACGATCTCCGTCCCTGAGGCAGCGTAGTTCCCGAGCGTGCGGGTCCCGGCGGCGCGCTCGAACGCCTCGATGACCTCCCTTGGAAACCCTTGGGGATATGTCGGAAATGGCCGATCGAGGATGACTCCCATCAACTCCCAGTGTCCGGTCGTCGAATCCTTCCCGGGTGACCGTTCCCTGAGCCTGCCGAAGGCGCCATCGGGACGCGGCACGGGCGCGACCCCGCGGATCGGCACGATCCGTCCAAGCCCAAGCCGTTCGAGGGTTGAAAGACGCAGTCCGCCGACGGCTTCTGCCGTGTGGGGCAAGGTGCTGCTGCCCTGATCCCCGTACCGCGCGGCGTCAGGCAGCTCGCCTACGCCGCAGCTGTCCAGGACGATGACGACGACGCGAGAGAACCTCATGTCCGGGGTCTGTTCTCAACCCGCATTCCAGCGCGGGGGTGGGACCTTGCATAGACTTCGCGAAGATGCCGGCGAGCAACGTGTAGGTACAGCTGAGTGGTACTGATCGTGGCGTGGCCGAGCATCTCCTGTACGGCACGCAGATCCGCCCCGCGCTCGAGCAGGTGGGTGGCGAACGAATGCCGCAGCACGTGCGGGGTCAAGAGACGCGTGATCCCCGCGCGGCGCGCGTGGCCTCGGAGGAGTTTCCAGCACCCCTGGCGCGTGAGCCGGCCGCCGCGGCGGTTCAGGAAAAGCGCGGACGTTATCCGCCGGCCGGCCAGCACCGGCCGTGCGGTCCGCTGATAGGCGCGGATGGCTCGGACGGCGTGACTGCCGACCGGAACCAGCCGCTCCTTGCTCCCCTTCCCGAGGCAGCGCACCAGTTCGGTGGAGAGATCGACGTCGCCGACGTTCAGCCCGATCACCTCCGAGACGCGCAGCCCGCTTCCGTAGAGGAGTTCGAGCATGGCGAGGTCTCGAAGGCCCGGCGCGGTGGAGAGATCCGGCGCGGCAAGAAGCCGCTCGATCTCCTCAATGGTCAGGACCTTGGGCAGCCGTGTGGGCAGCTTGGGAGCGGTGAGATCGAGCGTCGGATCTTCACTGAGCACACTCTCCCTCAGCAGGTATTTGAAGAACGAGCGCACGGCCGCCGCCCTCCGCTTCACCGTTGCGGGGGCGCGTCCCCGGCGCCGGAGAGCCACGAGATAGAGCGTCACGGCAGACCGTGTCACCTGCGCCGGATCCGACGTCCCCCGCCCCGTGAGGAAGCGCGCGAAGTCGTCGAGGTCCCGCTTGTACGCCTCGATCGAGTGCGGAGCCAGACCCTCCTCCGTGAGCGCATAGGCGAGGAAGGCATCGATCTGACGCTCGAAGGGCTCGGCTGCCGTGGCGCTCATCGGTGCCGCTGCGCCGCCAGGAGCAGGCCGATGATCGACTTCGCGTCCCGGATCTCCCCCGAAGCGATCTGCGCCACCGCGTCGCGCAGCGGGAGGCGCACGACCGTGAGATCCTCCTCCTCTGCGTCGAGCCGGTGCGGTTCGAGCTCGGTCGCAAGGAAGAGGTGCACGACTTCAGTGAGAATCCCGGGTGACGGATAGAACGCGATGAGACGTTCGTAGCGGCCGCGCAGGCCGACCTCTTCGGCGAGCTCCCGCTCGACCGCCGCCTCCACCGTTTCGCCGGGCTCGAGCGTGCCCGCGGGGATCTCGAGGAGCATCCCTCCCGTCGCCGCCCGGTGCTGGCGGACGAGCAAGACATCACCGGCTTCGAAGGGCACGATGGCGACCGCGCCGCGGTGCTCAACGATCTCCCGCACTGCCGTCCGGCCGCTGGGCAACCGGACGTTGTCAACGCGCAGCGAGACCACCCGGCCGTCGTACACGCGGGTGGTGCGGAGAACCTGCTCGCTCATTTCAGACCTCGCGCCGGGTCCCGCTTGGGCCTGAGCGGATCCGTCAGGCGCGGCCCTCCACGACCTCGCGGGAATAGATGGGCGTTCCTTCCGACCGGACGAGTTCCTTGAAGGCCTGGCCCAGACGGAGCGAGACCGGGCCAGGCTTCCCCACCCCGATGGGACGGTCGTCGACCCGCGTCACCGGCCCGATCTCCGCGCCGGTCCCGGTGAGGAAGCACTCGTCCGCCGTGTACACATCGTGGAGGGTGAACACCTTCTCCAGTGCCGGGAGCTCCAGCGTGCGGGCCAGCGTCATCACGGTCTCCCGCGTGATGCCCTTGAGGATGCCGAGGAACGGAGGCGCGGTCCACACTTCGCCTCGCCGGATGATGAAGAAGTTGTCCGCCGTGCACTCGCTGACGTACCCGTCGGCGGTGAGCATGATCGCCTCGTCGGCGCCGGCCTGGTTCGCTTCCATACGCGCCATGATGTTGTTGAGGTAATTTAGCGTCTTCGCCTGAGGGGAGAGCGCGTCGGGACGGGTCTTCCGCGTTGTCGCGGTAACCGCCCGCAGCCCCCGCTCGTAGGCTTCCTTGGGGTAGAGCTGGATCGTGTCCACGATGATGACCACCGTGGCCGTCTTGCACTTCCGGGGATCGAGCCCCAGATCGCCCACTCCCCGCGAGATGACGGGGCGAATGTACGCCTCCTGCAGGCCGCTGCGGCGGACCGTCTCGAGGATCGCCTCGCGCATCGCATCAGGCGAGAGGGGAATCTCCAGCATGAGATAGCGGGCGGAATCGTAGAGCCGGTCGAGATGCTGCTCGAGGCGGAAGATCCGGCCGTTGTAGGCACGGATCCCCTCGAAGATGCCGTCCCCATAGAGATACCCGTGGTCGTAGACGGAGATCTTCGCTTCCTCCTTCGGCACGAACGCCCCGTTCACGTACGTCACGAGACCCATCAACTCGTTCCTCCTCTCAAGCGGATGCCACTTCAACCCGGGCGCGGCGGAGTGCCGCTCCGACGAAATCGCGATAGAGGGGATGAGGACGGTTGGGCCGGGACCGGTATTCGGCGTGGAACTGCGTGCCGAGGAACCATGGGTGATTGGGGAGCTCGATGATCTCCACGAGGTTCTTCGCCGGATACACTCCCGTCACCCGCATCCCCTGCCCGGTCAGCGTGTCGAGGAAGTCGTTGTTCACCTCGTAGCGGTGGCGGTGCCGTTCGGCGACCTCCCCTGCCGCGTAGGCGCGCGCGGCGAGCGAACCCGGAGCAAGCCGGCACGGATACAGCCCTAAACGCATCGTCCCGCCCTTCTCGGTGATGGCCTCCTGCTCGGGCAGCAGCGCGATCACCGGGTACTTCGTGCCGGGATCCACCTCGGTCGTGTTCGCGCCGTCCAGCCCGCAGACGTGGCGGGCAAACTCGACGACGGCCCACTGCATCCCATAGCAGATGCCCAAAAATGGCACCTGCTGTTCACGGGCGAACCGGATCGCCTTGACCTTCCCTTCCACGCCGCGGGCGCCGAAGCCGGGACAGACGAGGATGCCGTCAAACTCCCGGAGCCGCGCGGCCACCTCCTCTTCGCTCCATCGCTCGATGACCTCGGAATCGATCTTCGTGATCAGCACCTCGGCCCTGTGCGCGATCCCGCCGTGACGCAGGGCTTCGACGATGCTCACGTAGCTGTCCTCGACGCCCATGTATTTCCCAACCACGGCGATGCGCACCCGGGCGGTCGGCCGGGTGATCCGGTCGACCATCTCCCGCCACTGCTCCAAGTCCGGCGGCGGGCAGGACAGGCCGAGGCGCGAGACGATGATCGTGCCCAACCCCTCTTGCTCCAGGATGAGCGGCACCTCATAGATGGTCTGCACGTTGAGGGCCTGAATCACCGCCTCCGGCGCGACGTCGCAGAACAGCGCAATCTTCTCCTTCACGCCTTGGGAGAGGGGGCGCTCGGTACGGCAGACGATCACGTCGGGCTGGATCCCGATACTGCGCAGCTCGCGCACGCTGTGCTGTGTGGGCTTGGTCTTGAGCTCCCCCGCGGCGTCCAGGTAGGGGATGAGCGAGACGTGAATGTACATCACGTTGCTCGCGCCGACGTCGTGGCGGAACTGGCGGATGGCCTCGAGGAACGGAAGGCCCTCGATGTCGCCGACCGTCCCGCCGACCTCGATGATGACGACGTCGGCCGAGGCGTCGCGGCCGACCTTGCGGATCTCCTCCTTGATCTCGTTCGTGACGTGCGGAATGACTTGCACCGTCCCGCCGAGGTATTCACCGCGGCGCTCGCGCGCGATGACCGTGCCATAGATCTTACCCGTCGTCGTGTTATTGTCCCGGCTGAGGTTCCGATCGATGAACCGCTCGTAATGCCCGAGATCCATGTCGGTCTCGGCACCGTCATCGGTGACGAACACCTCGCCGTGCTGGTGCGGGTTCATCGTCCCGGCATCCACGTTCACGTAGGGGTCGAACTTCAGCATGGTCACCCGCAGCCCGCGGGCGACCAGCAGGCGGCCTACCGAGGCCGACGTGATCCCCTTGCCCAAGGCCGACGCCACGCCCCCGGTCACAAACACGTATCGCGTCGTCACGGCTCATCCTCCGTCGTCACGCGTTCCGCCCAGGCCAGCTTGGTACGCAGGATGCTGTAGAAGCTCGTGTCGCCGAGCCTGATGAACCTCGTCGTCTGAGGCGCCCGGCGCACGATCACGCGCCGCACGGCCGAGAGCGCCACGCCCACGCGGCCGTCTACGCTCAGGATCGTTTCAGGATCGGGCCCCGTCACCTCGACCGTGATCACGTCGTCGCCCGAGACGACGACGGCGCGGGAGTTGAAGGTATGGGGTGAAATCGGCGTGATGACGAGAGCCTGCACGCGCGGGTCGAGGATCGGCCCGCCGGCGGAAAGCGAATAGGCCGTCGAGCCCGTCGGCGTGGCGACGATGATGCCGTCTGCCGGATAACTCGCCAGATGCTCTTCGTTGACCAGGACCCGGAGGTGCAGTACGCGCGCCACGCCGTTCTTCGTGACGACCATGTCGTTCAAGGCCAGGAGCGACTGGGAGGCGCTGTGGTGCTCCACGTCGGCCTGGAGCATCATCCGCTGATCGAGGTGATACCGTCCGGCCAGCAGCGCCGGGATCGCCTCCGCGAAATCGGAGGTGCTCACCTCGGCGAGGAACCCGAACCCTCCCATGTTCACGCCCAGAATGGGTGTCCCTCGCCCGGCCGCCAGCCGTGCTGCGCGCAGGATGGTGCCGTCCCCGCCGAAGACCACGAGGAGATCGGCGCGTTCGGCAAGCTCTTCTTCCGGACGGCCCAGCCGCGCCACATCCAGCATCCGGGCCGCTTCGTCGTTCACCCACACCGCCGGCGCCTGTCCGACGAGCGCCTGCAGTGCCACGCCGGCGGGTTCGGCCATCTCCTTGTGCTCGCGCAACCGCGTGGTGTTCACGAGCACGCCGATCGTCGTCATCGTCTCCGCCCCGCGGCTGCGGGAGCATCCCTTCGGCTCTGACCGGCGGCGCGGGCCGCCGCCGGCATCCCTCGCCGCGGCACGGTGGCGTGGGCCGAGCGGACGACCGCGGCGACATCCACCGCGGAGGAGATCCCGGGACTGGCGTCGAGCCTGAGAAAGTACTCGAGGTTCCCATCAGGACCCGCAAGCGGCGAGTACGTGACATCGAGGACACGGAAGCCCGCCACTCCCGCCTGTGTGATGATCTGCCGGAGCACGTCCTCGTGCACCGCCGGGTCGCGCACCACGCCGCGCTTCGCCAGCTTCGGTCCGGCTTCAAACTGGGGCTTGACGAGGACGACCGATGTGCCCCCGCCGCCGAGCAACGGGCGGAGCGCGGGCAACACCTTCCCGAGTCCGATGAAGGAGACATCGACGGCGGCCAGGTCCACGGGGCCGCCGAGTTCTTCCCGGCCGAGGCCGCGGATATCCCGGTGCTCGAATACCGTCACCCGTGGGTCGGTGCGGAGCTGCCAGTCGAGTTGACCGGCTCCCACATCGACCGCGTAGACGTGCGCCACGCCGCGTTGCAGGAGGCAGTCGGTGAAGCCGCCCGTCGAAGCCCCGACGTCGATCGCGCGGAGCCCCCGCACGTCAAGTGCGAAGACCGTGAGCGCATGATCGAGCTTCTGCCCTCCCCGGCCGACGAATCTCTGGCGCCGGGAACGAAGCTCGAGAGGGGCGTCGGGATCGATCCGGGTCCCCGCCTTGGTCACCTGCGTTCCATCCACGTAGACCTCACCGGCGAGGATGGCCCCCTGGGCCCGCGCCCGCGTCGCGGCCAGGCCTCGCTCCACAAGAGCTACATCCAGCCTCGTCGAATGTTTCCCGTGCGCCACCGCTCACGCCTCACGCGCCAAGAGATACCCGGCCAACCCGCGCAGGATGTCGCCGGCCCGACCCAGCGGCCGCAGCGCCTCCTGGGCTTCACCGGTCAAGGCCGCGGCGATCTCTCGAGACCGCGCGACGCCGAAGGCCGCGGGATAGGTGGCCTTCGATGCATCGCTTCCGGTGTGCTTCCCGAGCTTGGCTTCCTCGCCGACGACATCGAGCACATCATCGATGATCTGGTACACGAGCCCAATCCGCTCGCCGTACGTCGTCAACGCCGTGAGTGTCTCCTCGGG
>DATDEG010000193.1:0-3801 GCA_036523465.1 bacterium | reverse complement strand
ATGCCCGCCCGAGCAGCCACCAACCGTCGGCCAGTACACCGTCAGAGTGCTTCCCGCCCACCAGCATCCGCGCGATTGCCGCGGCTTCCCGGGCGTCTCCCGCGCGAAGCAGGGCCTCGGCGCGCGTGAGGAGCAGCCGCGCAGCAGCGGCGGTGGGGACGCCGGCCGGAGGCCGGCCGAGATCGGCCGCCGCAGAGATGTCGCCGGCACGGAAGGCGGCTCGCGCCGCACCCAGCCTGGCGTAGGCCGATAGCGTTGTGTGGCGACGCGAGGCATCGAGGAAGACCGACCTCGCCTCGTCATAGCGCCCGGCCGCGGCCAGACAGTGCCCGAGCAGGTAAGCGGCCCGCGCCCCTGAGGGTGTGGGCTCCTGGGCTGCCAGACGCAGCGAGCCGAGGACGTCGGCACACGCCTGGCGTTGAACCGCCTCAGCCGCCTGCGCCAGCATCCGGGGAGCAACGGGCAACTCCGACGCCGCCGTAGCAGAGGCGACGAGTGCAACCGTAATCCCGGCGAGCAGGAGTCTCACGATCTCGGCCCTACACTGACTGTGCCCGGCGCGGCACATCGGCAAGCAGCCCCAGCAAGGAATCTCGGAGCCGCGCGGTGAGGGAGCGCGCACTCTCCCCTGCGCGGGGAATAAGCGGCGGACCGATCTTGACCGTGAGGTGGGACGAACGCGGCCAGCGCGCTCCCAAGGGGAACATCTGTAGTGCCCCGAAGATCGCGACTGGGACGATTGGGACCGCCGCCCGTATCGCGATGAACGCCAACCCCTCGTGCAGCGGACCGAGGGACGAGTCCTGAACCACCTTCCCTTCCGGGTAGATCGCAACCACCTCACCCTGCGCCAACCGGCCCAGTGTCGCGCGCACACTGGCCACGTCGGCCAGTCCGCGTCGGACGAAGACCGGATCGAACGCGCGGATCAAGCGGAAGACGATCGGCAGTTGCTCGAGGTGCCGCGAAACCAGAAAGACGACATGATCCGGCACGGAGACCCCGAGGATGAGGGGGTCGACTTCGCTGCTGTGGTTGGCGGCGAGGATGTAGGGCGGATCGGGCAGATGCTCCAGGCCGGTGACGCGCAGGCGCCACCCGACACACAGGATGATGCGTACCAGCCCCCTGACCAGCCGGTAGCCGGGGCCGCCTTTGATCCGGACGCGGTCAGCCCGCGCGCTCAAGTGACACCACGCACTCCACGTGATAGGTCTGGGGGAACAGATCGATCGGCTGCACGGTGCGCAGCTTGTACAGCCCGTGGCTCAACAACTCGCGAACGTCCGGAGCGAGCGTGGTGGGATTGCAGGAGATGTAGACGACGCGCCGCGCCCCGGACCGCGCCACGGCCCGCATGACGGCCGTGCCTGCCCCGGCCCGTGGGGGATCGAGCACCAGGGCATCGGGAGCCCGGCCGCCGGCGAGGACCTGATCGAACCGCCGGGCATCTGCGGCGACGAACGTCGTGTTCGTGATACCGTTGAGCGCCGCGTTCTCCCGGGCTGCGTTGATCGACGCCGGCATCACCTCGACCCCCGTCACCTGCGCGGACCGACCCGCGAGGGCCAGGGCAAAGGTGCCCACGCCGCAGTAGAGGTCGAGCACGTGGTCCTCCACGCCTGGCGCGGCATAGTCACGAACGAGGTCGATCATGCGCTCGGCCTGCTCGGTGTTCGTCTGGAAGAACGTCTCCAGCCCTAGACGAAAGGTGAGATCGCGAAGCCGCTCATGGATGTACGATCGCCCGGCCAGCACGTGCAGACCGTGCACCTCAACCGCGTCCCCATGAGATGGATTCACCGCCCACAGGAGCCCCGTGAGTTCCGGGTACCGGCCGGCGAGCCGGGCGGCCAGCATATCTGCCTGCGGGAAGTCGCCGGTCGAAGTCACCAGGGCAAGGAGGAGTTCCCCGGTGTTCCGTCCCTCTCTGATGATGAGATGGCGAAGGAGCCCTTGATGCGTCCGGGGATCGTAGCACGTCAACCCGGTGGCATGGACGAAGGCACGGACCTCGTTGAGGATCTCAGCTGTTCGGGGAGACTGAAGGAAGCAGGCGTGCAGATCGACGATCTCGTCCCACCGTCCCCGACGGTGCAGGCCCAGCCGGCCGCTGGGCTGGAACGCGAACTCCATCTTGTTCCGGTAGTACCAGGGCGTGTCGTTCGGGATGATCGGACGGAGCGGCACGTCCTGGACACCGCCGAGATGCCGCAGGCTCTCGGCGACGATCGCCTCCTTCGCGCGCAGCTGGGCCGGGTAATCGAGATGCTGCCACAGGCATCCCCCGCAGGGGCCGAAGTGCGGGCACCGCGGTGCGACCCGGTCCGGCGAAGGTGCATCGATCCGTAGCGGCTCGGCTTCGGCGTACGATCTCCTCACGTTGGCCAGTTTCGCACGCAGCAGATCGCCGGGCGCGGAATCGGCCACGAAGACGACGAAGCCGTCCACCCGTCCCACGCCGCGGCCGCCGTAGCTCATGCGGTCGATACGCACGTCTACCTCGTCGCCTCGATGGAAGGTCATACTAAGAGCCTCCCAAGGGGGGACGCACGCGCGGCGTCCCCCCTTCGGCCCCCCTGCGCGAGCATCACGGCGTCATTGTATCGTAGCCCCTCTTGGGTTGCTGGGCCGCGCGGGAGGCGCCGGCCCTTCGGCGAACCCCCTGGCATGACCGCCTACGACGTCATCGTAAGCAAGCGCGAGATCCGCACGTACACCGACCGGCCGCTCAGCGAGGAGACGCTGCTCCAGATCCTCAACGCCGGCCGGATGAGCGGGAGCAGCCGGAACCGCCAGCCCTGGCACTTCGTCGTCGTCCGCGACCGTAGCCGGCTCCGAGATCTCGCCGCGTACGGCCGGTTCGCCGGTCACCTTCCGGGAGCGGCCGCCGTGGTCTGCGTGGTCGTCGACGGCCCGGCGGCGATGTTCGACGCCGGCCGGTGCGCGCAGAATCTGATGCTCGGCGCGTGGGCGCTCGGCGTGGCCTCCTGCCCCGCCAGTCTGCATGGGGAGAAAGAGGCGAAGAGATTTCTCGACGTTCCCGGCGACCGCGTCATCGCCACGGCGATCGCCCTGGGCTACCCACACCCGCGCGGCCGCGGGACCGTGGAACGCACCGCGCTCAGGATCTTGGCCGGGCGCGGGCGGCGCCCCCTCGTCTCGATGGTCTCCTGGGAGCGGTTCGGCGGGCGATCGGGGTGAACTGCACGGAGGCTGAATCCTGCTGCGACGGAGCCCTATGGGAATTATAATGAGATGGCCATGCACCGACACCATCTGCGGCGCCTCACCTCTACGGCCGCGGCGGCGCTGATCAGTCTCATGATTGCCGCCGGCGTCGCCATACCCGGATGGTCTCAGCCGACGGTTGATACGCTGCTCGCCCGTATCTTCGGATCGGAGGACAAGACGCCGTATGAGCTGACCGCCGACTTCAACGGGACGTTGACGCTGGTGGTCCGGGGCTCGAGGACCACGGCGGTGGCGGCCGGGTCGTTCACCGAATGGCGCGGGGCCGACGGCATCCGCAGGCGCAAGGTCGACGTCAAGAAGCTCGATCTACCGGTTCTTCTGCGTCCCTTCGCCGGATCGATCCGCCGGACTATCGAAGAGAAGGTGGAGACGCAGTCCGAGACGCCGGACACCTTCTACGAGCACGACATCTTCATCCTCAGCCAGCAGCAGGGCCGCTATGTCCTCGTCGGCGTCCAGCGCGCCATCGTCGACGCGGCCATCGACAGGTACGGCAAGCCGCAGGACAAGAAGGATCCGGAGGTGCGCCGCCGGATCGCCCGCTGG
>DATDEG010000192.1:0-3962 GCA_036523465.1 bacterium | reverse complement strand
GGTACCCATGAGATGCGCCCGGTTCGGGGCTTTCAGCGTATTGAAGAAGTCGGGTTTGATGGGGCTGTACGGGGAGATCCAGGGCGCGAAGAGGGCCAGGGCGATGATGAGCAGGACGACCCACAGTCCGATCAGGGCAAGCCGGTTCCGCGCATAGCGCCGGAGCAGATAGCGAAACCCGCGATTCCGGGATGCCGGATGGATAACCACGGGCTCCCCGGTCAGCGCCGCCTCCGCCGCGGGCTGGCGCATCATGCCGCCTCCTCCAGCCGGATGCGGGGGTCGAGGAGCGCGTACATCAGATCGACGGTCACGTTCACCAGCACGACGGCGACCGCGACGAACAGCACGACGCCCTGGACCATCGGGAAATCCCGGGTCAGGATGGCCTCCACGACGAGACGTCCGATTCCTGGGACGGCGAAGATCGTTTCGGTGATCACCGCCCCGCCCAATAGCCCACCCAGCTGGATTCCCATAATCGTTGCCACAGGGATCATGGCGTTCTTCATGGCGTGCCGTAAGAGTACTCCCCGGTCACCGAGCCCCTTGGCCCGGGCGGTGCGGATGTAGTCCGTGCCGAGCACCTCGATCATGCTGCTGCGGAGCAGACGCATGACCAGCGCGGCCAGCGCCGTGCCGAGGACGACCGACGGCATGACCATCGCCCGGAGGTTGCGGCTGAGGTCGATCCATGGTTCGACGTAGCCGGACGGCGGCAGCAGCCGGTAGTTCACGGCGAGGAGATAGATGAGCATGATCCCGAGCCAGAAGTTGGGGATGGAGATGCCGGCCAGCGCGACGGTTGTCGCCGTGTAGTCCACGACGGTCCGGCGCTTCCACGCGGCCAGCGCTCCCATCGGGATGGCGATCGCCCAGGCCACGACGAGCGAAGTGACGGCCAGCTCAGCGGTGACCGGGATCTTCTGCACTAGCGTGTCCAGCACGGGACGGCCGTCCCGCACCGACCGCCCCAGATCGCCGCGGGCGACATGGCCGACCCAGATCACGTAGCGCACGACCAGCGGCCGGTCCAGTCCCATCTCCTTCCGCAATCCCTCCAGTGCCTCGCGGCTCGCTTCTTCGCCGAGCATGATCCGCGCCGGATCGCCCGGGATGAGCGCGATGATGGCGAATACGATCAGGCTGACGAAGAAGAGGACCGGGATGGTCAGGAGGAAACGGCGCGCAAGGAAGCGGCTCATGTGCTAAGCACCTGCACTGAGACGGGAGGGGAGACCTGCGGCCTCCCCTGCCGCCCCCACCTCTCCGCGGCCTATGGATTCAGCCAGACATTTCTGAACCGCATCATGCCGTCTGGGACGTGCACGTACCCCTGGAGCTTGGGGCTGTACACCTTGTAGTTCTTCGGCCAGTAGAAGAACAGATACGGCAGGTCCTCATTGAGGACGTTCATCACGTCCGTGTACGCGCGCCGGCGCTGCTCCGATGAGGTGAGGATCCGTGCCGCGTCGAGCATCGTGTCGACTTTCGGGTTGGCGTACGCGCTGTTGTTGAGCCCGCCGCCGGTGACGAAGAACCCGTAGATGTTCGCGTCGGGATCCGGCCGGCCGCTCCACCCCAGCAGCGCGGCGTCGAATTTGTGCGCATCGAGCTGGCTCAGCAGCGCGCCGAACTCGACGATCTCGATATTAACCTTGATGCCGACGTCGGCGGCCATGGACTGGATGACCTGGGCGACCTGCTGCGGGATGCGTCCGGGGGTGATCTTCAGCGTGAAGGAGAAGCCGTTGGGCTGCCCTCCTTCACGGAGCTTCTGCCGGGCGAGGTCCAGGTTGCGCTCGGGAATGCGCGAGTTGGCCGGGATGCTGTTCGTGAACATTCCGGGCGGGAACGGTCCGTTGGCCGGGACGGCGGTTTCCTGAAAGACGACGCGGACGAGGGTGCGCCGGTCGATGGTCGCGTTGAGCGCCTGCCGGAGCGCCCTGTTGGAGAAGATGCCGGATTCGACCTGGATCCACATCCCCTGCCATTCCAGCCCGACGACTTCGGACAGCTTGAGGACGGGATCGGTCTTCAACTTGGGCACCTCTGCGGGGGCGACCTGATTGATCATGTCCAGTTCGCCGGCGCGCAGGTTTGCCAGCCGGGCGTTCTCATCTGTAAATGTGCGATAGATGATCTGCTGGACGTTCCCTGCGGTACTATCCCAGTGCCTGTCGAACCTCTCCAGCACGACGCGCTCCTGTGGGCGCTTCTCGACGAACTTGTACGGCCCCGAACCGACGGGCTCCCTGGCCATGTTCTTGCCCAGCCGCTGCGCCGCCGTCGGGGACACCATCATGCCGGCCCGGTCCGAGAGGATGGCGAGGAATGGGCTGAACGGTTTCTCCAGGGTGAATCGCACGGTCAACGGATCCACCACCTGCACGCTGGACACGAGGTTGATCTCGCTGAGGCGCGGCGAGGCGAATGAGCGATCCATCATGCGATCGAAGTTCGCCTTCACCGCCTCGGCGTTGAATGGCGTCCCGTCGTGGAAGACGACGTTCGGCCGCAGTTTGAACGTATAGACGCGGCCGCCATCTGTGATCGTCCAGGACGTCGCCAGCATCGGGACGATCTCCAGATCCTTGTTGATGTCTACGAGTTTGTCGTAAAGATTCTGGAACACCTGACGGTCGACCGCGGCTGTGGACTGGTGAGGGTCCATGTTCGGCGGGTCAGACTCGAGGCCCACTCTTAGGGTTCCCCCTCGCCGGGGCGCGGCGTAGCTGGCGGCGGTCACGGCCAGGATGGCGATCAACACGAGGACGGCGACTCGCTTCATTTCCGTATCATCCTCCCGCGGGGAATCTGATCGTCCGTTCAAAGATGAGACAACCATTTAGCCGTGCGCTGTGTCGTTCCTGCGTCGCTGAAACCCGATGGTAGCGAGCACTGTAACGGCAGAGGCGAAGCTTGCGAAGCCTTCGTGCGGCCGGCAAGGTGCGCTGGCCGGTCGGCGGCAACGATTACCGGCCGAGGACAAGCGAGAATGCGGCAACCCGTCCCGCGGTGACGGTGACCGCTGCTGAGGCTTCTCCACCGCTCGGCCCGGACGCCGTGAGGGTATACACTCCCACTGGAAGGTCGACGAATCCGATCCAGCCGCCCCCGGTCGTCAACCGGGAAGCCACGGGCGCACCCACCGCGTCGCGAAGTCGGACCCAGACCTGGTCGGCCGGCGTGCCATCCTGTCTGATGACACTACCGTGCACTGCACCTTTGGTGGGCACGCGTTTCCAGGGCATCGAAGGCACGGGGACGAGCGTCGGGAACACCGGACCGAGACCCGAGCCCGGGTCGTCAGCACGCAGCACGTCCAGTGCAGGGTGGATCGTCATGGCTTGCGCCAGCTCTACGCGCGCGGCCTCCGGCGGCCGCATCCTTTGGTTGACGGCGCTGTCGGGGGTCCGGTACGAAAATCCGACCCACCCGGCGGCGGATCGTCCGGTGGGACTGGGCGTGATCGCCGCGCGGATCTGCGCGATGCTGTCGGGAACAGCATTCAGATACAACGCCGTGCCGATCGCTGCCTGACGATCGTACTGGTGATCCATGATGAAGGCGTTCCAGACATCGAACATCGTGCGTGCCCCGGATGGGGGGAGCACCCTCCGCCGGTAGTTCATGGGGATGTTGAGGTCGAGGATGCCTTCCGCCATCCAGCCGCGCCAGTCCTGGAGGACTTCCCAGAATGGACGAGATGCGATCCAAGCATCCTCACCTTCGGCGATGTCGCCGTAGGTGATCGTGTCGGCGCTGATGCGCACGCGCGGCTTGATGGCGGAGGCCTCGATGTAGATCTTACGGACGATGCTCGTGATCTGCTCCCGCCGCCAGTCCATCCACTCGCGGTCAGTAGGATCCGGGAGATCACTCCGTCCTGTGAAGGCCCGGAACCGCTGGAGCGCCACGCTGCTGTACCCCCAGCTCGGGATGTACTCGGCGGGGTTGAA
>DATDEG010000191.1:0-2907 GCA_036523465.1 bacterium | reverse complement strand
ACGAGCACGCTGTGCTCTTTGCGGAGGCGCGTCGCCAGCTCCGTGGAGTTCACGGGAACGTGGTAGCGGAGGTAGGCGATGGCCCCGGCCTGCGGCGGCGTCCAGGAGACGAGGCCTTCGAGGGGGTCCACCCAGCGGGTCAGGGCGGAGAGATTCTCGGCGAGGATTGCCCGGGTGCGGGCCAGGAGGCGCTGACGCGTCCGTGGGCTGAGGGCGAGCCGCGCCAGGTGATCCCCAACCAAGTTCGGACCGATGCTCGTGAAGTCATGATAGGCCCAAAAGGTCTCGATCATCTCGTGCGGCGCGACGATCCAGCCGATGCGCAATCCCGGGAGCCCGTAGGCCTTCGACAATCCCGCAGTGACGATCACCTTCGGATACCGCCCCCAGAACGACGCGGTCAAACCGCCGTCGCGCTCCGCCCCGCGATACACCTCGTCGGCCACCACCCAGGCACCCGCACGCGCGGCCGCAGCGCAGATCGCGTTCATCGTCTCGACGGGCAGCACGGCGCCGGTCGGATTGTTGGGATTGCAGATGAAGATCGCCTTCGTCCGCGGGGTGACCAACCGGCCGAGCTCATCGGGATCGGCGGCCCACCGCCCCGAGGTATGGAGCTGGGTCAGGTCGGGCTCGGGGCGCAACCACCACTCGCGGACCGTTCCGGCCCAGGCCCGAGACAACAGCGGCAGCTGCATGTAGTTCGGGAGCATCACGACCGCCTCATCGCCCGGCTCCAGGAGCGCCCAGGCAACGAGGAAGTTCGCCTCCGCCGTCCCGGTGGTGACGAGGACGTGTTCCGGCCCCGCGCCGCTGTACAATCCGGCAATCTCCAGGCGCAGCTCCGGGCTGCCGTTCGTGTACCCGTACCCGATCGGCTGGTGCGCCAGGACTTCCTGGATCCAGGTATGGTCGGCGAGCCCCGCCAGCGTGAGCGGATGGACGCCGCTCTCGGAGAGGTTGTAATCCACGGTGGTGTCCCACGTGGACTGAAAGCGTTCCATCTCGAAGCGATCGACCTTCATCGGAACGCCTCCCGGCTACCGTCGTCGGCCGTTCCCGCGTCCGTTCCGCCGCCTGCCGTTCCCTGCCAGGACGAGCTCCGGGGAGCCTGCGAGGGTGCGTTTGAGGAACTGCCCGGTATAGGAGAGGCGCTGCGCCGCGACGGCTTCCGGCGGTCCTTCGGCGATCACCTGCCCGCCGAGCTCGCCCCCCTCGGGGCCGAGATCGATGATCCAATCGGCCGTCTTGATGACGTCGAGGTTGTGTTCGATGACGATGATGGTGTTCCCCGCGTCGACGAGACGATGGAGCACCTGGAGGAGCCGCTCCACGTCCGCGAAGTGCAGGCCGACCGTCGGCTCGTCGAGGATATAGACGGTCTTCCCCGTGTCGCGGCGGGAGAGTTCGGTGGCGAGCTTCACCCGTTGCGCTTCCCCGCCCGACAGCGTCGTCGCCGGCTGGCCCAGGTGCACATACCCGAGACCGACGTCGTGCAGGGTTTCCAGCTTCCGGCGGATGCGCGGTACGTTCTCGAAATACGCCAGTGCCTCGGTGACCGTCATCTCCAGCACGTCGGCGATGCTCTTTCCCTTGTAGAGCACCTCGAGCGTCTCACGGTTGTAGCGCTTCCCCTTGCAGACCTCGCACGGCACGTAGACGTCGGGGAGGAAGTGCATCTCGATGCGGACGATACCGTCGCCTTCGCAGGCCTCGCACCGGCCGCCCCGGACGTTGAAGGAGAACCGGCCGGGACCGAAGCCGCGGACGCGGGCGTCGGGGGTCTGGGCGAAGAGATCGCGGATCAGGTCGAACGTCTTCGTGTACGTCGCCGGATTGCTCCGCGGCGTCCGCCCGATCGGCGACTGATCGATGTCGATGACCTTGTCGATCTGTTCCAGCCCTTCGATGCGCGTGTGCGCCCCGGCCCGCACCCGCGTGCCGTGGAGCCGTGAGGCCAACGCCCGGTAGAGGATCTCGTCCACGAGGGTGGACTTCCCAGACCCCGACACTCCGGTGACGGCGACGAAGACCCCGAGCGGGAAGCGGACGTCGATATTCTTCAGGTTGTGCTCGGTGGCGCCGCGCACGACGAGGACGTGCCCATTGTGGGATCGCCGCGTGGGCGGGATGGGGATGACCCGCCGGCCGGAGAGATACTGGCCGGTCAGCGACTCGGGCGACCGGGCAATCGTCTCCGGTGTGCCGGAGACGACGACGTGGCCGCCCAGCGCCCCCGCCCCAGGTCCGATGTCGATGACCCAGTCCGCGGAGCGGATCGTCTCCTCATCGTGCTCGACGACGAGGATCGTGTTTCCCAGATCGCGCAGGGACATCAGAGTGTCGATGAGCCGCCGGTTGTCGCGCTGGTGCAGCCCGATGCTCGGCTCGTCGAGCACGTACAGCACGCCCATGAGGCCGGAGCCGATCTGCGTGGCCAGCCGGATGCGCTGGGCCTCGCCGCCGGACAGTGTCGTCGCCGTGCGGTCGAGCGTCAGGTAGTCGAGCCCGACGTTCACGAGGAATCCCAGCCGTGACTTGATCTCCTTGAGGATCTGATGGGCGATGAGCCGCTCGCGCTCGGTGAGGGTGAGGACGTTGAAGAAGTCCAGGGTCTGGCGGACGGTGAGCGCCGTGAGCTCGGCGATGTTCCTCCCGCCGACCCGGACGCTGAGCGACTCTGGTTTGAGCCGCGCCCCCCGGCAGGTCGGGCACGGCAGCGTCGTCATGTACTGTTCATACTCCTCGCGCATGTACTCCGAGTCGGTCTCTTTGTAGCGCCGGTCGAGCTGGTTGAGCACGCCCTCGAACTTCGTCTCGTAGACGCGCAAAGCCCCCCACTTGTTGTGATAGCGCACCCGGAAGGACTGCGTGGATCCCTTCAACAGGACGTCGAGGAACGACTTC
>DATDEG010000190.1:0-4133 GCA_036523465.1 bacterium | reverse complement strand
CCTTTCACGGCCGATTCCACGGTATCGGCAACCTGCGCCTGCACCCGAAGCTCGGTGCGTACCCGGTTCGCCAAACGCTCAGCGGCATCGCGTTCCACGTCGACGATCCACGCCCGCTCGATCGGACGGACAACGCAGAGTGCACTAAGTTGGTACCATCCTTGAACTCCGGCTCCGATCACCACGGCGGTACGGGCATCCCGTGCTGAAAGAAGATCAGCGGCCAGCCCGCCGGCTGCGCCGGTACGCAGGCCGGTGATGTATCCGCCTTCCAGGACCGCGGCAGGCACCCCCGTCTCAGGATCGAGGTACAGGACAACAGCATGGATCGTCGGCAGACGACGGGCACGGTTCTCCGGAAACACGGTCACGGCTTTGAGCCCGATCCCACGGGTGTCGGTCCTGAACGCCGGCATGAAGAGGGCAACGCTGCCGTCGCCCACCTCGATGCTCGTGCGCACCGGCATCTTGACCTTGCCGGTGGACGCGGCGATGTACGCCTCGCGCACGACCTGGATGGCCTCGGCCATGTTGAGGCTCTGCTGGACGTCCCTGCGGCTCAAGATGATCACGCGCATCTCACCCCCGCGCACTCCAACGGCTCTGTCGCCGTGCCAAACTCAACCCCTGGCGCCCCAGAAGCCCCAGCGCCCGCCAGTATGGAGTGCTGGCGGCGATGTCGAGCAGCGTCGCCGCGGTGATCGCCGCTCCCGCGAGGAAGCCCTGCGTGTCGGTACTCATCTCGCCTTTGGTCACCTCGCGGGCCAGCCGGTACACGTCGCTCTGGCGGGGATGCACCCAGGTAAGCCATGTGTTCGATGGTACCAGATTCGGGCTACCGTGCCAGGCGCGCCGACATCTGCCACGTAGATTCTCTCGCTCGATGCGACGACTTGTAGCCTCACACTAAGAGCCACCACAAGCACGGCTAGTGGCGTCAGGATTAGTGGCAGCACGTGATGGAGCGCATGTCCGGAGTCTCTCCTGATCCTTTGAAAATGGGCGGCCCCAGTTCGTGGTCGAAAATTCCGCCATATCCCCGCCTCTTGTCTCCACCCGCGTTAGCTGGCGATCAGTTGAGCCAGAGGCTCCCGGAGAGTTCCCCGTCCCGGTTCTGGAGCGCCGGCAGCCTATCTTCGAAGCGCACGGGTGCAGGGGCGAGTGGCCTGGCTGAAGGAACTGATCGTCCTGATCTTCACCAGGAGATCATCGAATGGCATTGCGGCGGATGCGCGGCCAGGAGTGCTAACCGCCCGCAGGAGTAGGAAGGCAGCCAGCGAAGGCAACGCGCAAAATCCTCTGAAGGAGATCATCGCAATGGCGGTCAGCGAGCGGTTGGCAATCGACGGCGGCACGCCGGTGCGCAGCGTTCCGCTGCTTCCGGGATGGCCCGGCGGCCTGTTGATCGGCGAAGAGGAAAAAGCCGCTGTCCTCGAGGTGATCGAGAGCCAGTCCCTGTTCCGACACTACGGCCCTCGACCGCTGCACCGCGCCACGGCGCTCGAGAAGGCCTTCGCGCAGGCGATGGAGGCGCGTCATGCCCTGGCCGTCACCTCCGGGACGGCCGCGCTCATCACGGCGCTGGCAGCTTCAGGGATCGGACCCGGGGATGAAGTGGCGGTGCCCACCTACACGTGGATCGCGACGATCAACGCGGTTGTGATCCTGGGTGCGGTCCCGCTGTTCGTCGACATCGACCAGTCATTGAATATGGACGCGGCGGCCCTGGAGGCCGCAATCACACCGTACACCCGCGCCGTCATTCCCGTCCACATGCGGGGAGCACCTGCCAACCTCTCGCCGATCCTTGAGACCGCCCGCCGGCACAACCTGTCGGTCATCGAAGACACCGCTCAGGCGGTCGGTGGCCGCTACAGGGGGAAGCGTTTGGGCACCTGGGGGCAGTTCGGTGCCTACAGCCTGCAGTATCACAAGACGATCACCACAGGCGAAGGTGGAATGATCGTGTCCAGCGATCCACTCCTCTTCGAGCGCGCGGTGCGGTTCCATGACCAGGGGTCGGCTCGGATGGAGGAGCTCGACCTGATGATTGCCGGCGACAGCCCGCTCATCATCGGCATCAACTTCCGGATGGGCGAGTTGACCGCCGCGGTCGGTCTGGCGCAGCTGAAGAAGATGGACTGGATCATCGCACAGATGAGAGCCCGCGCGTCCCAGATCAGGGACCGCCTGCGGGATATCTCCGGGTTAACCTTCCGCACGATCTACGACGAGGACGGGGAGACCGGCGCCACCGTCATCTTCTTCGTGCCCACGGCGGAACACGCGGACCGGTTTGCCCGGGCGCTGGCGGCGGAGAACATCCCGGCAAGTGTCCCGTGGTGGAGTGGCCAGCACGTCTACAATCACTTCGATCAGATCATCAACCGGCGGTTGCTCTCCACGCGCAAGTGCTCGTGGGAGTGCCCGCACTATCGAGGTCAGGCCAGCCTGGCGAAGGGACAGTTCCCCCGCACCGACGAGATCCTCAAGCGGGCGGTACACCTTGACGTGCACCCGCTATTCAGCGAGCAAGACATCGACGACGTCGTCGCCGGCGTCCATAAGGTCGCCCGGGCAGTGCTGTGATGGATGGTCCGCCGCGGCAGATCGGCATCGGCATACTCGGCTATGACGGGGTCGCCAAAGCTCACATGCTTGCCGCCTCACGCGCAGCGTTGGTCTCCTGGCCACCGGCGGTCCGCCCGCTCCTGGTAGCCGTGGCCGGACGGTCTGTGGATCGGGCCGAGCGGGCTGCTCAACGGTACGGTGCGCAGACGGTGTATGCCGACTGGGCGCGGTTGATCGAAGACGAGCGTGTGGAGGTCCTCATCAATGCCGCCCCCAACGACGTTCACGCCGAGGCCTGCATCGCCGCCGCCTCCCGCGGGATGCACGTCTTGTGCGAGAAACCGCTGGCCCGGACGGCTGAGGAGTCCGCGCAGGTGCGCGATGCCGCGGTCGCGGCCGGCATCGTCCACATGACCGGGTTCAACTATCGATTCGTCCCCGCGGTGCTACAGGCCAGGCAGCTTATCCGCGAAGGAAAGCTCGGCCGGATCTATCACTTCCGGGCCCGTTACTGTGACGAGTCTATGGTCGATCCGAGCGTCCCCTACGGCTGGCGCCACAGCAGGATCCACGCGGGTAGCGGCGTGATCGGTGACCTGGCCGCACACGCCGTCGACCTGGCGCGGTTCCTGGTCGGTGAGATCGGGTCGGTTTCGGCCGCCGCGCGTATCTTCATCGACCGGCGACCCCTCCGTGAAGGCGGCATGAGCGCCGTCGACGTCGAGGATGCGATCGAGGCCGTGCTGGAGTTCGCCGACGGCGCGGTGGGGACGCTGGAAGCCAGCACGTTCTGTCCGGGGCGAAAAAACTTCCTCAGTTTCGAGGTGAACGGCTCGCGCGGTTCGCTGGCGTTCAATCTCGAACGCTTGAACGAGCTGGAGCTCTACCTCCACGGCGACTCCGTGAACGGATTCCGGACGGTTCTGGTGACTGAAGGGCACCATCCCTACGGCGGGATCTGGTGGCCACCCGGTCATACTCTGGGGTGGGAACATACGTTTGTCCACCAGTTGCACCACTTCCTCACGGCAGTCGTCGGCAAGGGCCGTGTCGAGCCGGAAGGAGCCACATTCGAGGATGGATACCACTGCGCCGTGGTGTGCGATCTATTGGATCAGGCGGCCCGGGAGGGACGGCGGCTGACCGTGTAGGATCCGGTCGCCAGCTAAGTCAGTCGCCTGACGAACGAGCGCAAGTCACTGGCCAGGCGCGGAGCGTGCGGGCGGAAGAGGTCGTACCGGTATTCCGTGATCACCATGCTTCCGTAGCCGCGCAGCGCATCAAAGGTGGCCTCATACGGGATCGCGCCCCATCCAACGGGTAGATGGAGGTCGCCCCGGCCCACGGGAAGGATGTCGCGCGGGCGCTGCGTTCTATAGAGCGTGAAGTTCTCCAACCGCAGGGGGTCATACCGACCGAAGTTATCCGTGACATGGAGATGGATGAGGAGCGGTCGAGCCGACCGGACCGCTTCCAGGTAATCGAACCCGAAGTAGTGGGCGGCCAGAAAGGCGTGGCCAACATCAAAGGTCAAACCTACGTTGGGCCGGTCGACCTTGCGG
>DATDEG010000189.1:0-6237 GCA_036523465.1 bacterium | reverse complement strand
CGGCCGGAGCCGCGCCGTCCCCGGAACGAGACGAGGTGGTGTTCTGGGCCGGGCGACTCGTCCAGGCCGTGGAACCGCGGGACGCGGAGGCACGTGATGAAACCCTGTCCAAGAGCCTCAGAGAGCTGGCCGATCGGGCCTCCGCCTTCGTGGAGAACATGAACTTCGCCATCCTCTACGACTCGCAGCGGAAGCTGTTCTCGAACGGCTACCGGCTCGCCGACGCCGAAGGGCCCGGCCGGTACGATCCTTCCTTCTACGATCTCCTGGGCTCTGAGGCGCGTTTGGCCAGCTTCGTCGCGATCGCCAAGGGCGACGTTCCACAGGAGCACTGGTTTCATCTAGGACGGCTGCTCGTCGGCGCGGGCGGACGGCCTACACTGGTCTCCTGGAGCGCGTCGATGTTCGAGTACCTCATGCCGCTCCTGCTCACGCGGACCTATCCGGGAACGCTGCTCCAGCAGACCTGCGTGAACGTCGTGCGGGCACAGATCGAATACGCGAAGGGTCGCGGCGTCCCGTGGGGGATGTCGGAAGCGGCCTTCAACTATCTCGACCGCCGCGGGCAGTACCAGTACAAAGCCTTCGGCATCCCCGGCCTGGGTTTGAAGCGCGGGCTGGCGGATGACTTGGTCGTCTCCCCATACGCGACCATGCTGGCCGCCCTCGTCGATCCGGAGCAGGCCCTCCGTAACATGCGGCGTCTGTCCGCCGAGGGGCTGGACGCGCGATATGGCTATTACGAAAGCATCGACTACACTGCTCCAGGACCGGGGGTCATCGTCAAGGCTTTTCTCGCCCACCATCAGGGGATGTCGCTCGTGGCCCTCACCAACGTGTTGTGCCGGTCAATCATGCAGGCCCGGTTCCACGCTGATCCCCGCGTGCAGGCGACTGAACTACTGCTGCAGGAACGAGTGGCCCCGCTGGCCACCGTGACCCAGGCCAGACCGGCCGAAGCGACGCGTACTGTGCCGGCGGCGACTGGGGCCGCGGCCAGGCGATTCCGGACCGCTCACACGCCATATCCTCAAACGCACTTCCTGTCGAACGGAAGCTACACCGCCATCGTCACGAATGCCGGGAGCGGGACTTCCCTGTGGCGCGGGCTTGCGGTCACGCGCTCGCGCGAGGACAGGACCCGGGACCTGGGAAGCCACCACATCTACCTGCGTGACGTGCGAAGTGGCTCTGTCTGGTCAGCGGCGTTCCAGCCGGTGTGCCGTGAACCGGACGAATACCTGGTCACCTTTCTCCCCGACCGGGCCACCTATCGCCGCCGGGACGAGGAGATCGATAGTCACCTCGAGATCGCCGTCTCGCCGGAGGACGACGTGGAGGTCCGCCGGCTCTCCGTGACCAACAGCGGCGACCGCACCCGTGAGATCGAGGTCACGAGCTATGTCGAACTCGCGCTGGCACCCCCGGCCGATGACTTGGCTCACCCTTCCGCCGGCAAGCTGTTCCTCGAGACGGAGCATCTGGACGCGAGTACGGCGCTGCTGTGCCGGAGACGGCCACGCCTGACGGGAGGTCCGGAGTATTGGTCCGTCCATGTGCTGGGCGTCGAAGGGCAGATGGCGGGCCCGGTCGAGTGGGAGACGGATCGCGCGGCGTTCCTGGGGCGGGGACGCGGACCCGACGACCCCATCGCGCTCGACGGCCGGGCTCTGTCGGGGACAACCGGCGCCGTGCTCGACCCCATCGCCAGCCTCCGCCTCCGCCTGCGCCTGCCGCCGGGAGGGTTCATCCGGCTGGCGTTCTCGACGGGAATGGCATCTGAACGCGCAGGAGCCCTCGCTCTGGCCCAACGCTATCACGATCCGGCATCCGCCGCCCGCGCCCTGGCCCTCGCTCAGACCCATGCCCAGATCGAACTCCGGCATCTCGCGTTGACCCCCGAGGGTGCGCAGCTCTTCCTGAAGCTGGCCTCCCTTGTCTTGGGCAGTGACGCCTCCCTCCAGGCGGGGGCGGAGATCCTGGCACGCAACACCCTTGGCCAAGAGGAACTGTGGCGGCACGGGATCTCGGGCGACCTGCCGATCCTGCTCGTGCAGGTGATCGACGATGAGGGGCTTCCACTGGTGCAGCAGGTGCTCCGGGCACAGGAGTACTGGCGTTTGAAGGGGCTCGCCGCGGATATCGTGATCCTGAACGAGCAGGCAATCGGCTATCGCGATGAAGTCCATACACAGCTCGAGACGCTGCTCAAGAGTGGATCGTGGGCGGCATGGAAGGACCGCGCCGGTGGCATCTTCCTCATCCGCGCCGACGGCCTGGGCGAATCCGGCCGTCTGCTCCTCAGCGCGGCCGCCCGCGCGGTCCTGAGGAGCGATCGGGGCGATCTCGCCGCGCAGCTCGACCTGCCGGTTCCTGAACCGGAGTGGCCGGAAGACTTCGCTCCCCGACGTCCCACCGCGCCGGCCCCTAAATCCGACGTTGTGCCCGCCCCCAAGGTGCCTCCGCTCGCCCTTGCCAGCGGACCGGACGGCTTCGCTCAAGATGGTCGCGAGTACGTGATCGTGCTCGATGGCGAGCGTGAAACCCCCATGCCGTGGGCGAACGTGCTTGCGAATCCAGGGTTCGGCACGGTGGTAACCGCCTCCGGCGCTTCGTTCACGTGGGCGGAGAATAGCCGCGAGCGACGGCTCACGCCCTTCGCCTGCGATCCGATCGCCGACCCGACCGCGGAAGCCATCTTCCTGCGCGACGAGGATACGGGCGAGGTGTGGACGGCCACGCCGGGCCCCATGCGCCGGGTAGACCACGACGGTCGGTGGGTCATCCGGCACTCCGGGGGCCGGACGCGGTTCGCGCACGCGGGACACGGAGTATCTCAGGATCTCGAGATCTTCGTCCATCCCGACGACCCCGTGAAATTCTCCCTCCTCACCCTGACGAACCTGACCCGCCGCCGGCTGGAGTTGAGCATGTACGCGTACAATGAGTGGGCGCTGGGGCCCCCCCGGGCCGCCGAGCATCTGCATGTGATCACCGAGATCGATCACGAGCGCCGTGCCGTCCTGGCCCGCAACCCCTACAACCAGCGCGCCAAGGACCGGATCGCCTTCGCCTGTGTGAGCGAGGAGCTGACCTCGGCGTGCGGGGATCGGCTCGAATTCATCGGCCGCAACAGATCGCCGGCGAATCCCGCCGCCCTCCGCCGGGCCCGCCTGTCGGGCCGCGGTGGAGCAGGCCTGGATCCCTGTGCCGCGCTGCACACACGGATGGTCCTGGAGCCCGGCGAAACGCACCGGGTGCTCGTGCTCCTGGGTGAGGGAAAGGACCGGGCCCAGTCAGAGGACCTGATGCGGCGCCACGGCACCGTCGCCGCTGCTGAATCCGCGATAGAGCTCGTGCAGCGCCGGTGGGACGCGGTGCTCGACGCCGTTCAGGTGCATACACCTGACGACTCGTTCGACCTGATCATGAACCGCTGGCTGCTCTATCAAGATCTGAGTAGCCGCGTGTGGGGCCGTTCTGGATACTACCAACCCGGAGGAGCGTATGGGTTCCGCGACCAGCTCCAGGACGTGCTCGCGCTTACGTACACGCGGCCGGATCTCACGAGGGACCATCTGCTCCGAGCGGCAGGGCGGCAGTTCGTCGAGGGAGATGTGCAGCACTGGTGGCACCCGGGAACGGGCATCGGGGTGCGGACCCGATGTTCTGATGATCTGTTGTGGCTGCCGTACGCCGTCGCCCATTATGTCGAAACAACTGGAGACGAGTCGGTCCTGAGCGCCCCGGCGCCGTTCCTCGAGGCCCCCCTCCTGGAGCCGGGGCAACTCGAATCGTACGGCAGCCCTCATGCGGCCGCGGAAGGCGCCACGCTCTACGAGCACTGTGTGCGGGCCATTGACCGTTCGCTTACGGCAGGCGTCCATGGGCTGCCGTTGATCGGCTCCGGCGACTGGAACGACGGGATGAATCGCGTCGGTCATCTGGGCAGTGGTGAAAGTACATGGCTCGGCTGGTTCCTGTACACGGTCCTCAGCCGCTTCGCTCCGGTGTGTGAAGAACGTGGAGATGCCGGCCGGGCGGCGCTCTACCGGAATGAAGCGGTCAGGCTCGCGCAAGCTTCAGACCTCGCCTGGGACGGCAACTGGTATCTTCGAGGCTATTATGACGATGGCACTCCGTTGGGGTCGGCGCAAAGCGAGGAATGCAAGATCGACGCGGTCGCCCAGGCCTGGGCCGTCCTCTCCGGCGCGGAGTCGCCTCGCCGCAGAGCAGAGCGGGCGATGGACGCGGTCCGAACGCTGCTCATCCGCCGTCAGGCGCAGGTTGTCCTGATCCTTACCCCGCCCTTCGACGTATCGGCACAGGACCCAGGGTACATCAAGGGCTATCTGCCGGGTATCAGGGAGAACGGCGGCCAGTATACGCACGCCGCCATCTGGGTCGCCATGGCCATCGCCACACTCGGCTACGGGGACGAAGCGGTCGAGCTCTTTCACATGCTCAATCCCATCAACCACACACGCTCTCCCCAGGAGGTCGAACGATATAAGGTCGAGCCCTACGTGGTCGCGGCGGACGTGTACGCGCACCCGCAGCACATCGGGCGTGGAGGGTGGACGTGGTACACGGGATCGGCCGGATGGCTCTATCGCCTTGGGCTCGAGTCGATCCTTGGGATCCGCCGGCGCGGCGCCACGTTTGCCGTCGACCCGTGCATCCCCATGTCATGGCCCAGCTACGCAGTGTCGTGGCGTTTCGGCGGCTCCCGGTACGAGATCACCGTGGCCAACCCTCACGGGCTGAGTCGCGGGGTAACCGGAGGAACGCTCGACGGCGCGCCCGTTGATCCGTCGGCGATTCCCCTCGCTGACGACGGCGACTCCCATCATGTTCACGTCGTGATGGGGAAGCCGGAGGGTGGTGCGGTAGCCGAAGAGCATCGAACGGCGTGAACGTCCAGATTGGGTCTTGTGCTTCTTACGAATCCGTGAGACAGTTAGTAGGCATCGCAGAAGCGGTTCGTCTGTGAGAGTCTGCAGGACAAGGTGGGAAGAACGTGGCAACTGGCACCGTGAAGTGGTTCAACAGCGAGAAGGGGTATGGCTTCATCACCCCGGAGGACGGTACGAAGGATCTGTTCGTACATTACAGCGCTATCGAAGGCGAAGGGTACAAGTCCCTCAACGAAGGGCAGAAGGTCGAATACACCGAGGGGCAGGGGCAGAAGGGCCCGCAGGCAACGCGGGTCCGACCCATCGGCTAACTCCTCTCAACGACACTCCTTTCAACGACACTCCTTCGTAAGCAGAGAAGCCCGGCGACCGCAGCCGGGCTTCTCTCACTCTCAGACTCCTGAGGGAACGTCCGCGGCGAGCTCCGCCCGACGCAGCAAGGTGCCGCCGCCTGCCGCGTTCCGCCAAGATCTCGCGCTCTCACAGATTGTCAAGATACTCCTGCGGCTCTCTTGGCACGATATGTTTTGACGTCTCTCTCTACGGATGCTACGATGCAGTTGCAGCGGACGACTGCTGCAGCGGTCGTAAGGAAGCACGCTCCATTCATTCCGGTTCAGTCCCTCTGGAACAATCAAGAAGGCGCCGAAGCCCCACCGGGACAAGCGAATCGCCTGGATGGCTGCCCACTCTCGTACACTGCAGAGAGTGAGGAAAATGCCCAGAGGAGAACCACATGCAATCGCTCGAGAACCGAATGACAGCGGAAGAGACTAAGATCCTTGGCCGTCGTCTCGTCGAAGCGCTTAACGCGGGTAATCTTGCCTTCGTCGACGAGTTGTTCGCCACAAGCTACGTTGACCGGAATCCAGCTCCCGGCACGACCGGAGACCGGCAGGGCCTGAAGCAGGGCCTGGCCGCGTTCAAGACCGCGTTCCCGGACTCCCGCTACACGATCGAGGAGGAGATCGCCGAGGGAGACACGCTTGTTCATCGTCTCTCCGCCCGGGGCACGCACAAGGGCGAGTTCCAGGGCATCCCCGCCACCGGCAAGCAGGCCGTCTGGTCGGCGATTCACATCGTCCGTCTGCTCAATGGCAAGATCGTCGAGCATTGGGGAATCGAAGACCAGCTCGGCATGTTGCAGCAACTCGGGCTGGCTCCGACGATGAAAGTTCCGGCGACGCGGTAAGTAGCGTCCGGACTACCTCCGAGAAACGCTAAGTCGACGAGGACGCGGGAGGCTGAGGCCTGCGTCCTTGTTGTTTTCCCTGCGTCCACTCTTTCAACTATAATGGGGCGAGATCGTGGGGACGTAGCT